>NZ_JASDDF010000022.1:0-66048 GCF_030407535.1 Pseudoalteromonas sp. APC 3224
GGTTACAAACCTCGCGCCGCGATTAAACCGCCCCTAGTTTGAACAAATTTTAATCCGCAAAGGTCAACAGACCCTAGGCACTTATGAAGGGTTTAAACACTTCCTAAATGAATAATTTATTATTATGGCGTATGCAAATGCCCTTTATTAAATACTTTGTTACTTAAAAGTACTGTTTAAAATCATCAGGCTATTTATAATAGCTAAAATATAAATAATTGGTGAGGTTAGTGTGCAAATAACACAAGGTATGGAATATTTTTTTTCCGGGTTTAAGTTAATTAGTCAAAAAGGGCTAAAACGCTTTGTGCTTATACCCCTACTTATTAATATTTTATTATTTGGTAGCTCCTTATTCTTTTTATTTGGCTGGCTTAGTGATGCCTTTAACGCTGTAAATTCAATGCTTCCAGAATGGCTTAGTTGGCTCGAATGGTTAATGTGGCCAATTGCTGTACTGGTGGTGCTGTTTAGTTACAGTATGTTATTTACCGTTATTACTAACTTTATAGCCGCCCCTTTCAATGGCTTACTAAGTGAAAAGGTTGAGCTATATTTAACTGGTCAAAAAATTAACGACGATGGATTAGCTGATTTAGTAAAAGATGTGCCGCGAATGCTGGGCCGAGAATGGACTAAGCTTTGCTACTACCTCCCACGCGCAATCGGCTTTTTTATTCTATTGTGGGTGTTACCGGTAATAGGCCAAGTGCTCTGGGTGCTTTTTACCTGCTGGATGTATGCGGTGCAATATAAAGATTATGCTTTTGATAACCACAAAGTTAGCTTCACGCAAATGAAAAATGACTTAAAAAGCAAACAAGGCTTATCTTACGGGTTTGGCTTTGCAGTGATGCTGCTAACCGCTATCCCATTTATAAATTTAATTGTAATGCCTGTGGCAGTATGCGGCGCTACACGGTTATGGGTTGAGCATTACCGACCACAATATCGTAATTAAAAAAATGGGCCACTTGGCCCATTTTTTATACTCACTAATAGATTAACTATATAAGCTTTGTGGTACTTTAATTACGTTTAAGTGCACCGTTATTTCTTCACGATCGTGGTACAAATGCTTAGCTTGTAATTCGTAGCTAATACCAAACTTCGCCATTTCTTCTCTAATCATTTTTAGACATTCATACACACTATCAAAGCGTTTTTTCATCGGTAATTTTAAATTGAAAATAAGCTCTTTGGCATAGGCATTTACTGCCCAGTCAATCATCAAGTTAGTTACTTTAGTTGGCTTTTCTACCATATCGCAAACTAACCAAGTTATGTTTCTTTTTTCTGGACGATATTTAAAACCATCTTCTCTAAAATGTTTTACTTGCCCTGTTTCCATTAAACTTTCATTCATTGGGCCATTATCTATCGCGCTAACAAACATACCACGGCGAACCAACTGATAAGTCCAACCACCTGGGCAAGCACCTAAATCAACGCTGCGCATCCCAGCTTGTACTCTTGACTCACGCTGCTGCTCAGGAATAAATACATTAAATGCTTCATCTAACTTAAGGGTTGAACGGCTTGGGCCGTCGTTTGGCATACGTAAACGTAAGATCCCCATAAAGAAAGGTGAGTTGTTATAACTGTAAGAGTGACCCACATACGCAGTATTATTAGCTAAAAACAGCACATGCATTACTGGGCGATTGGCTTTTGGTTCACGCAATACGGTATTTTGTTTCTCGAGCGCTTTTTTAAGCGGAGTTGATATCTTTTTACAAAAAGTCAGTAACTCCTTGCCCTCATTGGTATCGGGTGTTTCTACTCGTAGTTCAGAGCATAAAGTAAAGTCTTTTGCGGCATCTACAATAGCGCCCACTCTATCCTCTAATGGCATATTTTCTATCAGGTTACCGGCA
The DNA here is from genome assembly GCF_030407535.1 of Pseudoalteromonas sp. APC 3224. Taxonomy (GTDB): domain Bacteria; phylum Pseudomonadota; class Gammaproteobacteria; order Enterobacterales; family Alteromonadaceae; genus Pseudoalteromonas. Next base: position 1,878 of record NZ_JASDDF010000022.1, read on the forward strand.
AACCATTGGCGTGCAAATACCATATTTTTAAAATCAACTTTTTTGATTATTTCGTCGCTGTGCTGCGCTTCAAAACATTCATAAATAACATAACCGGTATTTGGTTTTGCTTTTACATACCCAGCAAACCCTTGCTCGGCGGCGTGAAACGTTATTTCAGCAGCGGCATCGCTTTCAAAACCACTACGACAGTAAATCACAACACTAGACATATTAACCCTTAAACTCTTTAAAACTTAAATCGTGCAACTTGCACTAAAATAACTATCCAACCAATAATAAAACATAGTCCACCTAGTGGTGTAATTGGGCCCAGCCACTTTAAGCCGGTTAAAGCCAGTAAATATAAGCTGCCACTAAATAACAGTGTACCCGCTATAAAAAAAACACCTGCCGTGCTTAAGTTAATGCCCCACTTTATTAAGATTGCCACTGCAATCAGTGCCAGCCCATGTACCATTTGATACTCGGCGGCGGTTTTAAAAATACCAATAGCGTAATCTGATAAGCGACTTTTTAAACCATGGGCAGCAAATGCACCCAGTATCACTGAAAGCATACAAAAAAAGCTGCCTGCGAGTAAAAATAGTTTAATCATGTTTTTCCTCTTTTACATTCCCAATGGTGCTTTTGATAAAGTTAGCCGCCTGCATTGCTGCAACATTCAGGTTTTGTTGCTCAGTCACGCCACTTTTTTTACGTGGTTTTAGTGAGTGGTCACCATCAGTTAACCATATATACTGCGGCTGTTTTGGCATTGCCATTGTGGCAAGCTCTTCGCGGGTGCCAAAGGTGTCTCGTTCACCTTGTAGTACTAAAAAGGGACATGGTATGTCTGCAAAGTGATCTGTTCGGAGCTTTTCTGGCTTGCCCGGTGGGTGAAACGGATAACCAAACGCAAGTACACCTAGAACAGCATGCGAGGTTGAGCAAGCAAGCATAGACGCCATACGCCCGCCCATTGATTTACCCCCTATAAATAGCGGTAAATTTGCATCAGCTTGAGTAAGTATATGCTCAAAATATGTAAGTAATTTTGGTGCTCGCTCTGGTGGTCGACGTTTATTAGTTTGTTTAGCAATGTGCATGTATTCAAAATCAAACAACCCAACGTCAATACCATACTCACTGAGCTGTTTGGCCATGGTTTGCATAAACTCAGAATCACTGCCAGCCCCTGCACCATGCGCAAATATAAACTGTGCAATGGCCGGTTGCTGACTGCTTTTAACCCATTCAATGCTCATTAATATTCTTGCTCCTGCTCAACTAGGCTTAACATCCAATCTTTAAATGACACAATTTTACCTAATTCATTTTGCGACTCACGGATCACCAAATAATAGGCGTTTTTACTTTCTAAACTGTGATTAAACGGGATCACTAATCGACCTGCATCAATATCTGGTTTTGCTAAAACACTATTACCTATTGCAACACCTTGGCCATGTACCGCAGCTTGCAGCACCATAGATGAATGACTAAAAATAGGCCCTTGGTTAACTTGTACGTTGCGAACACCCGCGGTTTTCATCCACGTTTTCCAGTTTTTACGAGTGGTGTCATGCAACAAGGTATGGTTTGCTAAATCACTTGGTTGATTAAGCGCTCTAGGGCCACTTAACAATAATGGGCTACACAGTGGCACTAAGTATTCAGTGTGCAATTTATAAGCTTGTACGCCACTCCAATGACCGCGACCATAATAAATTGAAATATCAACATCGTCTGTTAACGAGTTTTCGTCCTGATCTTGGGCTTTAATTCGCACATCAATTTCAGGGTGTAACTCGTTAAATAAGCTCAATCGAGGAATAAGCCATTGAATCGCAAAGCTCGGGGTTAAACTCACTGTTAGCGAGCCTTTTGCACCACGGGCTAGTAGCTTTTCGGTTGCGTCAATTAGCTGAGTAAAAATCTCTTTAATATCTAAAAAGTAGCCTTGACCTTCTTCGGTTAGAAGTAACGAGCGATTTTTACGCAAAAACAACTTTAACCCTAAGTGCTCTTCGAGGGTTTTAATTTGATGACTTACCGCAGCCTGCGTCACATACAACTCTTCTGCGGCTTTAGTAAAGCTTAAATGACGGGCTGCAGCTTCAAAAGCTTTTAGCGCGTTTAATGGAGGAACTCGTCTTGACATGGCAACCAAGCTTAGAATTAGTTTTTCTTATGCGGTGAATTATATACCTATGCTGGGAAAGAGTATATTCAAGCCACAAAAAAAGCGACCTAAGTCGCTTTTTTATGAGTTAATCACTCTTTTATAAATCGCTAGCACTGGTATCAAGCGGAGCAAAGCTTTTGATTAAATCATCAACCGCTTTCATTTGCGATAAGTACCCTTCTAATTTACTCAGTGCTAATGCACAAGGGCCATCACATTTTGCTTCATTTGGATTTGGGTGTGCTTCAATAAATAAGCCTGCAATACCCAGTGCCATGCCACTACGAGCCAGTTCTGCTGCTTGAGCACGACGACCATCGGCTGAATCAGCTCGACCGCCAGGACGTTGTAGCGCATGAGTAGCGTCAAATATAACGGGCGCCATGGTTTTCATGTCATCCATGCCCAGCATATCAACCACTAGGTTGTTATAACCAAAGCTTGAACCACGTTCACACAAGGCCACATTATTATTGCCCGCTTCATTAAATTTAGTAATGATATGACGCATTTCATGTGGGGCTAAAAACTGTGGCTTTTTCACATTAATAATCGCGCCTGTTTTTGCCATTGCAACCACTAAGTCTGTTTGACGAGCCAAAAATGCCGGTAGCTGAATAACATCAACAACCTCAGCAACCGGTGCTGCTTGATGAGGTTCGTGCACATCGGTGATCAGCGGAATATTAAAGGTATTTTTAATCTCTTCAAATATCTTTAAGCCTTCTTCCATGCCTGGACCACGGTAAGAATTGATTGACGAGCGATTGGCTTTATCAAATGACGCCTTAAATACATAAGGAATATTTAATTTAGTGGTCACTTCAACATAATGCTCGGCAATACGCATCGCTAAATCACGTGATTCCAGTACGTTCATGCCACCAAATAAAACGAAAGGTTTATCATTTGCCAGTTCTATTTGATTAATATTTATAACTTGGTTGTTCATTTTAATTCCTTATGGTGCAACTGCTTGCATCATTAATCCACAAATATACGCCATATATGTACCTACACCATAGCCTAGTACCGCTAATAAAACGCCTACCGGTGCCAGTGATGGATGAAACGCAGCGGCGACAACAGGGGCCGAGGCCGCGCCACCAACATTGGCCTGTGAGCCAACAGCCATGTAAAATAATGGCGCTTTAATTAGTTTAGCAACAATCAGCATTAAGCTGGCATGAGTTAGCATCCAAATAGCACCAAGCACAAAATACATCGGTGAATCAAAAATCGCCATCACATTCATATGCAGGCCAATTGATGCTACTAAAATATATAAAAATGCTGATGCCACTTTAGACGAGCCAAAGGCTTCGATATGACGCACTTTAGTGAACGATAAACTAATGCCAATCGTGGTCGATATAACAATAAGCCAAAAGAACTTACTATTTAAGCTGTATTCTTTTGCCCATGCATAGTTATTGGCAAAGAACGGTCCTAAAATATCAGCACAAAAATGTGCTAAACCAGTAATACCAAAGGCAATAGCAATAATCATCATGTAATCATTCAGCGTTGGCATACGGGCATGCTCTGCATGGTATTTTTCAACACGCTGTTTTAAATCTTCAATCGCAGTGGTATCGGCCCCCGCTTTGGCATCAATCGCTTTATGGTTAGCCGCCATTAATAATAATACCGCCATCCATAAATTAGCCACAATTACATCAACAGTGACCATAGCAGAGAAGATATCACCGCCAACTTCAAACATTTCTTTCATAGACGCTTGGTTTGCGCCGCCGCCAATCCAGCTGCCAGCAATAGTTGTCATACCGCGCCAAACCGCATCTGGGCCATGTCCACCCACTGCTTCAGGGTAGACGGCACTCATGATTAAAATAGCTAATGGGCCACCAATCACAATACCAGCGGTTCCTGTTAAGAACATAATTAATGCCTTAGGACCTAGGTTAATAATCGCTCTTAAATCAATGCTAATGGTTAATAAAATTAAACACGCAGGTAATAAATACCGCGAGGCAACGTAATACACACTCGATTGCGAGCCATCAACAATACCAAAGGTATTTAGCAACGATGGTAAAAAATAACACAGCAATAATGCAGGCACATATTTGTAAAATGTTACAAGCCCTGGGCGCTGACTTGACGAGGTTTTAAAAATAAAGCCTAAAATAATCGCTAGTAAGCCAAGTACAACAGCATCATTGGTGATTAAGGCAGTTTGGGGATCAGCCATAACGTTTCCTATTTTTATTTTTAATGGTGGGTCTTATGATTATCTTCAAGTTCTTCTATTTGATGTTGGATGACTTCAATAGCAGGGTCGTCGGGACACTCATCAACAAAAAATTGTAAATCATCTCGTGCCATTTTAGGGCAGCCTAGCTGATTTAGTAAATAGCCTCTGTCGCGTCGCTCATAGGGATCATCCCCTAGCATTTCCATTAACAAATCAACGCAAGTTAACGCATGACCAAATTTGTTCTCACTAATAAAAGACCATTTTTGTTGCGCTAAAAATAATTTATATACTTCGTCTTCAAAAATAAGCTCAAGAGGCTCTTGCTCTTGTGCATTATCTTCGTTGGTATTTTCAGGAATGATATACCAGCTTTGTTGACCACTACTTGGCTCAACAATGTACCCTTCATCATCGCTCATTGCGACGTGAATGCCCACTTCGCCTTGAGTTATGCTTACACTAGCATCAAGTTTTGCATGCTGTAAAAAATGGCATAACAAAATAGCTAAGGTCGTGGGTGTACCACTGCGCATAGATAAGGTGTAGCTAATACTGTTTAGCTTGTACTCAGGTACTTTAAGGCTTGACGCACTAAATAACCACTGACTGTAAAAGCAATCAAGTAGTTGTTCTAAACGATCATGTGCATCGCGTGTTTGCGAACAAATAGTCTCTATTTGTTGCTCAAACTCAGTCAATATTTCAAGACTTGGTGTTAAGTCTATTTGAGGGTCCCATTTAGCTTCTGCTTTAATACAACGATATATTGCCGGTGGCAAAAAATCATCGTAGGCATCTTCTATATAAGATTCATCGTGTTCATCAAACCCGAGGGTGGTCATTCATACTACAACATTCTAGAAAACGAACACGTAGTTTACCTAATTTTAAGGTTAGATACCAATAATCAGAAATGAAATAAAGAGGCAAGCTTTACACCATAGGTGTAAAGCTTAAGCAAATATTGTTAATTACAACAATAGCGGGGCTTTAGCAGTTGCTAAAAAGCCAATAGCTAAGATAACCGCAGTGTTAAACACTAAAAACATAACTTTAGGTAATGTTGTGGTTTGCTTCGCACTAATAATCCCAACGGCGATATAAATAACCACCAGCACAATTTTTTCTAATAGCCAAAGTTGCTCTAGTGGGTTTATTTTAGCCATGGCCATTAAAGTAATAGCCGAAATAATTACTAAGGTATCTATACTGTGGCTACCAATGAAAACCACTTTATTTTTAGCAAGGCTGCCACTGCCCATGCGAGAAAAAGAACGTACATAAAATAAAATAATACTCACTAGCGCAATCGCCATGTGCGTATGTTTTAATGCTAAATAATCCATGTTTATTTTTACTTCTGTTTAGTTATGTGTTTTATCAGGAAAGCGTAAAATTACCGCTTCAAGTTCTTCAAGTTTATCATTGAATACATCAACAAGTTTAGGATCAAAATGCGTACCTTTGTTTGCATTGATCTCAGCAACGGCTTCTTCAAGTGTCCACGCACCTTTATAACACCGTTTATGACGCAGTGCATCATACACATCGGCCAATGCCACTATGCGAGCAAAAATATCGATACTCTCGCCTTTTAAGCCGCAAGGGTAACCAGACCCATCCCATTTTTCGTGATGTTGCTGTGCAATTAAGGCCCCTGCACTGACTATTTTACGCGGTGAATCTTTTAAAATGGCGTAGCCTTTGCCTGCATGGGTTTTCATAACTTCCCACTCATCACTGTTTAATTTACCGGGTTTATTTAAAATAGCATCCGGAATACCTATTTTACCCACATCATGTAAAGGCGATGCAAAACGAATTAAATTCGCTTGTTCTTCAGATAATCCATATCCTATTGCTAACTCATAACAAATATAAGCAACCCGCTTTACGTGATTACCCGTCTCGCATGAGCGTTGTTCAACCGCTTCACTTAAACGATAAACAAGTTCTTGTTGGGTAGCTTCAACTTCAGTATGTAATTGTACATTTTCAAATGCCAACTGCACATTTTGAGAAAAAATTTCAATTAGATTTCGTTGCGTATCTGTCAGTTTCGATGGCACACCGGATACAAATAACATCGAATTATGATTAAATTTACTACTACAATAAGCAAACAAATAGTCATCTTTATAAACAATTGCTTTGTTGGCTAGGGCTTCTTGGCACGCTAAGAGTTGATCTGCTGCTAATACTGTTTCTAGCTCTTCTCCTTCGCGCTTAGCAAAGTCGCCGGTGCCAGAGCAAACAATCAGTTTTTTATTTAATTCCTCTGACGGATTTTGCGCTACTAAGGTAGTGGCATACATAGCTTCGTCGGCCACATTAAGCAAGGAGGTTAGCTGCTGCATCACTCCTTCAATAAAATTATCCATTGAATGAGTTGCAAAAATATTGCGAGAAGCAGTGATTATTTTTTCTAGGCCTTCACGTGACTGCTCAATAGAAATAATATCGCGATACGAACGAAGGCTAGCCATCATCACGGTGAATAGTTTTTGTGCGGTGAGTTCTGTTTTAGATTTGTAGTCATTTATGTCGTAATTGACAATGACTTGACGCTCCGGCGCTTGACCTGGTTGCCCTGTACGTAAAATGATACGAATGTAATTATTTTTAACGGTATCGCGTATGTACTTCGCGACTTGCAAACCAGCGTCGTCTGTTTCCATTACAACATCGAGTAGGATGATGGCTGCATCTGGGTGCTCATCAATTAACTTTTTTGCCTCTGCGCCTGAATATGCGCTTATAAATTCCAACCGTTTATCTTGGAACTTAAAGTCACTTAAAGCTAAACGTGTAACAGCATGAACCTCAGGCTCATCATCAACTATTAAAACTTTCCATGTCCCTTGCTCTTCACATGCTACTTCAGGTGGTTGTTCATTTGAAAATAAAAAATCTTCCATCACATAGAATTCCTTAAACCATATGCAAACAAACAACGGAGCTATTAAAAATAATTTAAGGCCATTGTCCGAACGTTACGCGGTCATTATTACCAAGATCTTTCACTGTGCTTACATTTATAAACGCCATTTTATTTAAAATGTGACGTACAGCTGCACTTTGCTCAAATCCGTGTTCAATTAAAAGATAGCCATTAGAATGTAAATAGTCACGTGATTGTGTAATTATTTGTTTAATATCAGCTAATCCTGCATCATCCGCAACTAATGCAGACAAAGGTTCAAAGCGAACATCGCCTTGATGCAAGTGTACATCGTCATGTTCTATATAGGGTGGATTGGTTACAATTAGATCAAATTTCTTGCTTTTTAACGCACTAAACCAGTTACTCTGCTCAACAGTCACATTATTAATAGCTAATCGCTGTTGGTTGCGCTTTGCCAACGCTACCGCATCATCAATACGATCAACAGCAATAATATCCCATAAGGGCATTTCGCTCCCAAGTGCCAGTGCTATAGCCCCTGTGCCCGTGCCTAAATCAAGTACTTTCGCGTTTTTAGGCACTTTGCACTCAAGCGCAAGCTCAACTAAGGTTTCTGTATCAGGTCGAGGGATTAGCGTTGTTGGGTTCACTTCAAACTGCAAACTCCAAAATTCACGACAGCCGGTAATATGCGAAACAGGTTCGCCTTGTAAGCGACGCTCACAGGCACGTTGAAATGCCTGATACTGCTCATCTGTGAGCTGTTTTTCAGGCCAAGTAAATAAATAACTTCGTGGCTTTTGTAAAATATTGAGCAGTAAAACTTGTGCATCTAACTTTGCGCTATCACTACTTGATGCTAATAAATTAGCACCTGTAGCAATAGCGTTTTCAACAGAAGGGGTCACGATTAATCGTCGCCCATTGCTGCAAGTAAATCGGCTTGATGCTCTTGCATTAGTGGCTCAACAACGGCGCCTAAATCACCTGCTACCACTTCATTAAGACGATAAAGCGTTAAGTTAATACGGTGATCGGTAATACGACCTTGTGGATAGTTGTATGTACGAATACGCTCAGAACGATCGCCGCTACCAACTAAGTTACGACGTTCTGATGCTTCAGCAGCATGACGCTTTTCATCTTCAGCTTGCTGAAGGCGCGCAGCCAATACCGACATCGCTTTAGCACGGTTTTTATGCTGAGAGCGCTCATCTTGACACTCAACCACTACACCCGTAGGTAAATGGGTAATACGAATGGCAGAGTCGGTTTTATTTACGTGCTGACCACCCGCGCCCGACGCTCTAAAAGTATCAACTTTAATGTCGGCAGTATTGATTTCGATGGCTTCTGCTTCTGGTACTTCAGCCATAACAGCTACAGTACATGCTGAGGTATGTACACGGCCTTGAGACTCAGTTTCAGGGACACGTTGTACACGGTGAACGCCTGATTCAAATTTTAATTGTCCGTAAACACCTTCACCGCTGATGTTAGCAATTACTTCTTTGTAACCACCGTGCTCACCTTCGTTGGTGGTAACAACCTCTACTTTCCATTTTTTTGTTTCTGCGTAACGGCTGTACATTCTGAATAAGTCGCCAGCAAAAATAGCAGCTTCATCGCCCCCTGTTCCTGCACGAACCTCTAAAAACACGTTATTATTGTCTTTTGGATCTTTAGGTAACATTAAAACTTGAATGTCGTCTTCTAAAGTCGAAATCTGTGCTTTTGCTTCTTTATATTCTTCTTGTGCCATTTCGCGCATTTCAGGGTCTGAATCTTTAAGCATTTCTTCAGAGCTGCTCAAGTCTTCTTGTGCTTGCTGGTAAGCTAAAAATGTTTTTACCACCTCTTCAAGCTCAGAGTATTCTTTTGAAAGAGCACGAAAGCGGTTTTGATCACTAATGACCGATGGGTCACTTAGTAACGCTTGTACTTCTTCATAGCGCTCAACTAAGGTTTCTAATTTACGATAAACGGACTCTTTCATTTAACTGTTATTCCTGATCTATACCTAACATTTTTTTCAATTGATTTAACTGAGCCACTTCACCTTTTTTCGCTGCATCTTGGATGGCACGGGTAGGCGCGTGCATTAAGCGATTGGTTAATTTATTGGCTAGCTCTAAAATTACTTTTTCTGCATTTTTACCTGTATTTAGCTGGCTTAGGGCCCTATCTACAAGTTCTGCTTTTGTAGTTTGTACATCATTACGGTAGTGGCGAATTAAATCCACTGAATCAAGTGAACGCAGCCACATAAAAAACTCTTTGGTGCGCTCACTAATAATAATTTGTGCTTGTTCTGCCGCTTGCTCACGTGCAGCCATGTTTTCGCTAACAATGGCTTGTAAGTCATCAACAGAATATAAATAAGCGTCGTCAAGCTCTCCGACTTGGCTTTCAATATCGCGTGGTACAGCAATATCTATAAATAGCATAGGCTTATAACGACGTTGTTTCAGTGCTTGTTCCACCACCCCTTTACCAATAATAGGTAAAGTACTGGCAGTGGAGCTAATAACAATATCGGCTTGGTGTAATCGCTCTGGTAATTGTGCCAAGGCAATAACATCTGCTGATACTTCATCCGCTAAGCCGCGAGCGCGTTCTATTGTTCTATTAGCTACCGTTATTTTTTGTGGCTCATTTTGGTATAAATGTTTTGCTACCAGCTCAATGGTTTCACCAGCACCAATTAATAGCACCTTGGTTTTGTCTAATTTGCCATAAATATGCTTTGCAAGATTAACCGCAGCAAACGCAACCGAGACTGCACTCGCACCAATGTTAGTTTCGGTGCGTACTTCTTTTGCCACTGAAAAGGTTTTTTGAAACAAACGATCAAAAGTTACACCCACCGCATCGTGGGTTTTAGCACTGTTATACGCTTGCTTTATTTGCCCTAAAATCTGTGGTTCACCTAATACCAGCGAATCAAGCCCGCAGGCTACACGCATTAAATGGTTTATTGCTGCGCTGTCTTCATAACAGTAGATGTTTTTACTCAGTTCATGTTCATCTAAACCATGGAAACTGGCTAACCATTGCAACAATGTTTGGGAATTTTGTTGCGCAAGGCTACAATACACTTCAGTGCGATTACAGGTAGATACAATAACCGCTTCATTAAAGTCGGCATGACCACTTAATTGCTGTAGCGCCTCTGAAATTTGCTCAGGCGAAAAGGCCACTTTTTCTCGTAAATCTACGGATGCGGTTTTGTGATTAATACCAAGTGCTATTATGGTCATATCTGCCAAATATTGCTGAGCCCTACTTCATAGGCGGCAATTTTATCAAAAATCTCAGGAATATGGAAAGTAAGGAACAACATTTGACTCGACAATATTTTATTTTAACCCTGTTAATTATTTTTTTAACGGGCTGCGCCAATAAAAACAACTACAATACAAAAACTTACGAAGACTGGAAGTTACGTCTTAGTACACAAAAAACTTGGCAGGTGGAAGGTAAATTAGCGTTTATTAGCCCTGATGAGCGCCAATCTGCTAACTTAAATTGGCAACAAACACAAAATAGTAATCATTTAGTGTTAACCACATTTATTGGCACCCGAATTTTATCGCTCAAACAAACCGCAGTGGGGGCTGAATTAATATTTGATGATCAACAGTTTTTTGATACTAATGCGAGTAAACTTTTACAACGCTTAACGGGGTTTACTTTACCGGTAAATAACGCCGGTCAGTGGTTAAAAGCTACTATTGACGATCAAACCTTAGAAGTCGATCAATTAGGCCGTGCTAAAAGCGTGTTATGGTTTGATGACGCTGGCAAAAAATGGCAAATAAACTACACCAGTTACATACAAAAACACGGTTTTTGGTTACCTAACGCGCTAACCTTAACCCATCAAAAGATTAAAATTAAAATCAAACTCTACGATTGGCAGTTTAACTAATTATGAATACTCCCTTTGAACTTTCGCTGATTGCGCCGGCGAAGCTAAATTTATTTTTACATATTAATGGTCGCCGTGATGATGGCTATCATGAATTAGAAACCCTGTTTACATTTTTAAACTATGGCGACGAGCTCCATTTTACGCTTACTAATGATAAAAATATTAGTATTAGCGGTGACGCTCATGGCATTGCACTAACTGACAACTTAATTTATAAAGCAGCTTTATTATTGCAAACTCAGTGTAAAGTGAATTTAGGTGCAAAAATAAATTTAACTAAACGTTTGCCTATGGGCGGAGGTGTTGGTGGTGGTTCATCCGATGCCGCAACAACACTTTTAGCGCTGAATACACTGTGGAATACCGCTCTTACACTAGATGAACTTGCAGATTTAGGGTTAAAACTCGGTGCAGACGTACCTGTATTCATTAAAGGTAAAAGCGCCATAGCACATGGCATTGGCGAGCAATTAGAGTATGTTAAATTGCCACAAAAATGGTACTGCGTTGTTTTTCCAAACCAGCATGTCAGTACTGCTCAAATATTTACTCACCCCGATTTAAAACGTGACACGCCTAAACTTTTAGGTGACTGGCAAAAACAGGTTTTAACTAACGATTGTGAGCCTTTAGTGAAAAAGCTGTGTCCCGAGGTTGAAAAAACCCTGCAGTGGTTGCTAAAATACGCCCCATCAAAGATGACCGGAACAGGTTCATGTTGTTTTGTTGAATTTGCTAGTCAAGTTCAAGCACAAGATGTACTTGCTAACCTCCCCCATACTTGGCAGGGGTTTATCGCATCAAGCGTTAATACTTCTCCTGCTCACACGGAGTTAGCCGCCATCATTGATAAATGAAGTAACGTACAAGTAATCATAAGTTAACCTACTTTGTTCATTCAATGTAAGTTAGTCCAAAAATTCAGTGCCTGAGGAACCCTACCGTGCCTGACATGAAGCTCTTCGCTGGTAACGCAACACCTGACCTAGCTCAAAAAGTTGCAAAACGTTTATATATTGAATTAGGCGATGCTGTTGTTGGCCGTTTTAGTGACGGTGAGATCAGTGTTCAAATTAATGAAAATGTTCGTGGCTCGGATGTTTTTATCTTACAATCAACCTGTGCCCCTACTAACGATAACCTGATGGAACTTATCGTTATGGTTGATGCGCTACGCCGTGCATCTGCCGGTCGTATCACTGCTGTTATTCCTTATTTTGGTTATGCTCGTCAAGATCGTCGTGTACGTTCTGCGCGTGTGCCAATTACAGCTAAAGTGGTTGCGGATTTCTTATCAAGTGTAGGTGTTGACCGCGTTCTTACGGTTGATTTACATGCTGAGCAAATCCAAGGCTTCTTCGATGTACCAGTAGATAACGTATTTGGCAGCCCGGTATTATTAGAAGATATGAAAAACCGCGACTTTGATGACGTGGTTGTTGTATCTCCTGATATCGGTGGTGTTGTACGTGCCCGTGCAATTGCAAAACTATTGAACGATACCGACCTAGCTATTATTGATAAACGTCGCCCTCAAGCTAACGTTTCTCAAGTAATGCATATTATTGGTGACGTTGAAGGTCGTGATTGTATTATTGTTGATGACATGATTGATACCGGTGGTACATTGTGTAAAGCAGCTGAAGCTCTTAAAGAGCATGGTGCTAAACGTGTATTTGCTTACGCTACTCACCCTATTCTTTCTGGTACAGCTGCAGAAAACTTACGTAACTCTGTGATTGATGAAGTGATTGTAACTGACTCAATTCCACTGTCTGACGAACTAAAAGCGCTTGATATTGTTAAAGTATTAACACTTGCAGATATGTTAGCAGAGACTATTCGTCGCATTAGCAACGAAGAATCTATCTCGGCAATGTTTGAACATTAAAGTTAAACATTAATGAGTATAAAAGCGCCTTTTGGCGCTTTTTTTGTAGGTGATGTTTATTTTATAAACCCGCAGTGGTATGATAGCGCGCCTTTTGGCTAGGGACCTTGGTCGCAAAGGCCCTAACACTTTTAATTATTGGAGACATCATGTCTAACACAACTTATACTTATGACGCTGAACTTCGCGTAGAAACTGGTACTGGTGCGAGCCGCCGCCTACGTCGCGAAGACAAAGTGCCGGCAATCCTTTATGGAGCTGATAAAGAAGCTTTATCGCTTACTTTTGAACATAAAGATATGATCAAAGCACAAGAAGACGAAGGCTTTTACACTCACATCCTTACATTAAATGTAGGTGGCGAGAAAGTTGAAGCTATCTTAAAAGATATCCAACGTCACCCTTTCAAGCCTAAGCTTACTCACCTTGATTTCCAACGTGTAGACGCAACTCACAAACTAGTAACTAAAGTTCCTTTACACTTCATCGGTGAAGATAAAGTAACTAAGTTAGGTGCAACTGTTGTTCACCAGTTAACTGAAGTTGAGATTTCTTGTCTTCCTAAGTCACTTCCAGAATTCATCGAAGTAGACGTATCTGATCTTGTAGCTGGTGATTCAATCCACCTTACAGATCTTGCGTTCCCTAAAGGTGTTCAATCTGTTGAGCTTGGTAAAGGCGAAGGCCACGATCAGTCTATCGTTACTATCAAAGCTAACAAAGCAGCTCCAACTGAAGACGACGCTTCAGACGCTGCAGAATAATATTTAAGGTCTCGCACCTTGAATTCTATTCAAATGCTTGTGGGCCTGGCTAATCCAGGCCCCGAATACGCAAATACACGCCACAACGCAGGTGCTTGGTTCATTCAAGAACTCGCTGCACGCTACAACTGCACGCTAAAACACGACCCTAAATATCACGGCCTTACTGGCAAAGTGATTATTCAAGGCAAAGAATTCAAATTACTGATCCCCACCACTTACATGAACTTAAGTGGCAAAGCGGTGAGTAGTTTAGCCAATTTTTTTAAAATCCCAGTGGAAGACATACTTGTCGCCCATGATGAATTGGATTTAGACCCAGGCGTTGCCAAATTAAAAAAAGGCGGCGGACATGGCGGTCATAATGGCTTAAAAGACATTATTGCAAAAATGGCAAATCAAAAAGACTTTATGCGCTTACGCATAGGTGTTGGTCATCCAGGACATCGTGAAATGGTCACCGGTTGGGTGCTTGGAAAAGCAGCCAAGGAAGATCAGGAAAAAATGGATGCCGCAGTTGATGAAGCAGTTCGTTGTATGGAAATACTTGCTAAAGACGGTGTGTTAAAAGCACAAAACAGACTACATTCGTTTAAACCCTAATTTTTAGGGGTATACGTACACACGTTTTAAACGAATCTAAACAAGGTATCTTACTATGGGTTTTAAATGTGGCATCGTTGGCTTGCCTAATGTTGGTAAATCAACACTTTTCAATGCATTGACTAAAGCGGGTATTGAAGCCGCTAACTTTCCTTTTTGTACCATTGAACCTAATACAGGTGTGGTACCGGTGCCAGATCCTCGCCTAGACGAACTTGCTAAAATTGTTAACCCACAACGTATTCTTACAACAAGTATGGAATTTGTGGATATTGCAGGTTTAGTTAAAGGTGCATCGAAAGGTGAAGGCCTAGGCAATCAGTTTTTAGCAAATATTCGTGAAACAGATGCGATTGGCCATGTAGTTCGCTGTTTTGAAGATGAAAACGTTATTCACGTAGCCGGTACTATTGACCCTGCGGATGACATTGACGTGATCAACACTGAGCTTGTGCTTGCTGATATGGACAGTGCTGATAAAGCAATTTTCCGTAATGCAAAAAAAGCAAAAGGCGGTGATAAAGACGCAAAAGAGCAAAATGCAGTACTTGAAAAAGTAAAAGTGCATCTTGATGAAGGCTTAACTTTACGTTCTTTAGCACTAACAAAAGAAGAAAAAGCAGCAATTGCGCCTATTAACTTCTTAACCATCAAACCAACTATGTATATTGCCAATGTGGCAGAAGATGGATTTGAAAATAACCCACTACTTGATCGTGTACGTGAAATAGCTGCCGCTGAAGATGCGGTTGTTGTGCCTGTGTGTGCTGCTATTGAGTCTGAGCTTTCTGAGCTTGAAGATGAAGACAAGTTAGAGTTTATGGCTGACCTTGGTCTTGAAGAGCCAGGACTTAACCTTGTTATTCGTGGCGGTTATGAATTACTGCACTTACAAACCTACTTTACTGCGGGTGTAAAAGAAGTTCGTGCATGGACTATCCCTGTGGGTGCAACAGCGCCACAAGCTGCAGGTAAAATCCATACCGACTTTGAACGTGGCTTTATCCGTGCACAAACAATTGCTTTTGATGACTTTATTGCATGTAAAGGCGAAAGCGGTGCAAAAGAAGCAGGTAAAATGCGTCAAGAAGGTAAAGAATACATTGTTAAAGATGGCGATGTAATGAACTTCTTGTTCAACGTATAATTAAACACTGCACCACCTTGAGTGGCTAATTGTTTTGAAAGGCTCGTTTTTACGGGCCTTTTTTATTTTCAGCCGAATAAAAACAATAATTAGTCTACTCTTCCCGTAAGCTCAGAATTGTAAAACACATCTATAATTACAATGCCCCGCTCATAAAGAGTGTTAAAAAAGCAACGTTTTAATTAAAAAGTAGCCGGTTAGCCTATTTTTCCTGCAAACAAACCAACTTAAGTGTTTTTTTGCAAAAAAGGTGTTGACGAATTTGGGGCATATCAGCATAATACGCCCCGCACTCAGCGATGAAGTGCTAACAAAAAAGATGGCTAAGTAGCTCAGCTGGTTAGAGCACATCACTCATAATGATGGGGTCACAGGTTCAAATCCCGTCTTAGCCACCATTTATTTTTTGTTGCTCAATGAAGAGTTTAAAATAACTACCATTTCTTTGATTAATTCAAAGTAATAATGCGGGAGTGGCGGAATTGGTAGACGCGCTGGATTTAGGTTCCAGTATCTTAGGATGTGAGAGTTCAAGTCTCTCCTTCCGCACCATATTCTTGATAAGAATTAAAACTATCAGCAATTTCTTAGTTGGGATATCGCCAAGCGGTAAGGCACCAGGTTTTGATCCTGGCATTCCCAGGTTCAAATCCTGGTATCCCAGCCAATTTGCACACGTCTTCGGTTACACTTCACGATTTACCCTAAATTCCAATTATCTAACTTATATCTTTAATTCTGTTTCTATCTTTATAACCTACGCCACTTTTTCTTAGGCATAAAAAAAGACCCAAATTTGAGCCTTTTAATAACTATAAGTATTTTAACTAAGCTCACCGCTTATTGCGTATTTCAGCACCCAGTTTTTTACCGGCCCTGTATTATTAGCTAACTTTAAAAATGTGCTGCGCGCCCATTTTAATGGGGCTATTTGATTTGAGAAACCAAAGTAGCAAGCATCCATCATACTCATCATTAATAAATTAGCGTTACGACGACTACGCTCGTATTCTTTAAGCATTAGCGGGCACCCTACATCATCAGCTGTACGTAACACTTCAGCTAAAGCAGCTACATCTTGAAAACCTAAATTAACACCCTGTCCTGCCAGAGGATTAATGGTGTGCGCCGCATCACCCACTAAAACGAGTCTGCCTTGTGAATAATTATTGGCATGCTGCCTTGCTAAAGGAAATATAGCATGGCTTTGTACTTCAAAATCACCAGCAAGCTTTGGAAACTTTTCAATAATATGAGCCTTTAATTCGCTAGGTTGTAGGGCTTTAAATGCTTTGAGGGTATTTGCATCGTCATACCAAATTAAATTTGCATAAGGTGCTTGCATAGGTAAAAACGCAACTGGCCCCGAAGGTGTAAACTGCTGCCATGTTTTAACTTGTTGTGGTGCATCGAGCTTTATTAGCACCCCCATACAATGCTGCTGATATTGCCACCCGGTTATACCAATGTTGGCCTTGCTGCGTAATTGTGATTGCCCGCCATCCGCTGCAATAACTAAATCAGTAGTAAAGCTTTGTTCGTTATAGTGCAAGGTAATGCTATCAGGGTTTTGCTCTATTGCCGTTAAAACCGATGAAGGGTTACTTATTTCAATATTATGTTGCTCAAATTGCTGCCATAAACTGGCTTGAATTAGCTTATTCTCAATTAAATGACCTAAATGGGTGGTATTAATAGCGTGACAATCAAATAATAAATGATCGTTACCCTGTTCAAAGGTCTCTAATTGTTCATAGGGAGCCAATCTATTTGCTCGCAATAATGGCATCGCACCGAGCTGATCAAGCAGTTTTTCAGAAAAGCGATTAATAGCCGAAACACGTATATCAACATCATCACTGTTAAGCACCTGTGGTGCATCTATTGGGTGTTTTTCAATAACACGTACGGCTTTGCCTTGTTGCGCTAATTTAATAGCCATAGCGGCACCAACCATGCCGCCCCCTACTACAATTACATTATTTTTAGCCATGTTTTTCATCATTTTAATTCTGACTTAACTCTGCTTAGATTGTATCGTAATTAGTTTGCTCAGTGTGAGCGCTTCGCTTAATTCTATTATTAAACCCATACTATATTGATTTCAGATCACAAACATGAAATCTATACTTGGTTTTGAGCGTGTATCCAGCTAAAATACGCGTCCTTTAAGTCGAGCGAAATTTTAATAATTCCGCCACTTATACCTGTTTCTAGCACATATTTGTGCCACTATCGAATTGAACACGAGGCTATATTTCAATGAGCAAAAAGCTGCATATTAAAACCTGGGGTTGTCAGATGAACGAATACGACTCTCAGAAAATGGCTGATCTTCTAGATGCTACCAACGGCTATCAGCTAACTGAAGAAGCTGCTGATGCTGATGTTATCTTACTTAATACCTGTTCAATTCGTGAAAAAGCGCAAGAAAAAGTATTTCACCAACTAGGTCGTTGGAAGTTATTAAAAGATGACAAACCAGACCTTATTATTGGTGTAGGCGGCTGTGTTGCATCACAAGAAGGTGATTCAATTCGCCAACGTGCTCCGTTTGTAGATGTTATTTTTGGTCCACAAACTTTGCACCGTTTACCTGAGATGATTAAACAAGTACAAGGCGATAAAGGTTCATCTGTAGTTGATATTTCATTCCCTGAGATTGAAAAATTTGACCGCTTACCTGAGCCTAAAGCGGAAGGTCCTTCTGCGTTTGTATCAATTATGGAAGGTTGTTCTAAATACTGTACTTTCTGTGTTGTGCCTTACACCCGTGGTGAAGAAGTAAGCCGCCCTGTTGATGATGTATTATTAGAAGTTGCACAGTTAGCCGAGCAAGGCGTACGTGAAGTTAACCTATTAGGTCAAAACGTAAATGCGTACCGTGGTGATACACACGATGGTGAAATTTGCTATTTCTCAGATCTAATTCGTTTAGTGGCTGCAATTGACGGGATTGACCGTATTCGTTACACCACCTCACACCCTGTAGAGTTTACACCAGACATTATTGATGCGTATGCTGATGTGCCTGAGCTGGTTGATCACTTACACCTTCCAGTACAAAGTGGTTCAGACCGTGTTTTAAATTTAATGAAACGCGGCCATACTGCTCTTGAGTACAAATCAACAATTCGTAAGCTACGTAAAATTCGCCCTAACCTAAGCATGTCGTCAGATTTCATCATAGGTTTCCCAGGTGAAAGCAAGGCCGATTTTGAAGCCACCATGAACCTTATCAACGATATTGGTTTTGATATGAGCTTTAGCTTTATTTACAGCGCACGCCCAGGTACACCAGCAGCCGATTTGCCAGATGACGTAACCGAGCAAGAGAAAAAAGAGCGCCTGTACTTATTGCAAAACCGTATTACGCAAATGGCGCAGCAAATTAGCCGCCAAATGTTTGATACTGAGCAACGCATTTTAGTTGAAGGTCCTTCTAAGAAGAACCCGATGGAACTACGTGGCCGAACTGAAAATAACCGTGTAGTTAACTTTGTTGGCCCACACACAGTGATCGGTCAGTTTGTTGATGTACGTATTACCGAAGCGTTGCCAAACTCTTTACGTGGCGATTTAATTCGTACAGAATCAGAAATGAACTTACGCCGCGAAATTGCACCTTCTGCTATTTTAACCAAAGCAGCGAGTGAGCAAAAAACCGAGACAGCTAACGAAATTGGCGTTGCTACTTTCGTACCTTAGTTGCAAAATTCATTGCGCCAGTTAACGCTGGCGCACTGTAATAGGAAGTAATTTTGAGTAATCAGTTAAAAACATTAGAGATTTATTTAGAACCTGCCGACAACAAACGCCTTTCTTCATTATGTGGCCCGTTTGACGAAAACATCAAACAAATTGAACGCCGTCTAGGTGTTGAAATTATTCATCGTGATAACTTTTTTAAAGTAACCGGTAAACTACACAGTAGCGCCGGCGCGGTAGAGATCTTAAAAAACCTTTATATTGATACTCAACCTGTACGTGGGGAAATTGGCGAAATTGAGCCTGACAACGTACATTTAGCCGTCACTGAGTCTAAAGCGCTTGAGCAAGACACCTCAAGTAGTGCCTACGGCAAAGAAATGATGATTAAAACCCGTCGTGGCGTTATTAAACCGCGTAACGATAACCAAGGCTTGTATGTTGCTAATATTTTGCACCACGACATTACCTTTGGTATTGGCCCTGCGGGTACAGGTAAAACCTATCTTGCTGTTGCAGCGGCAGTTGATGCACTAGAGCGCCAAGAAATACGCCGTATACTGCTCACTCGTCCTGCGGTTGAAGCGGGTGAAAAACTCGGTTTTTTACCGGGTGACTTAAGCCAAAAAATAGACCCTTACTTACGCCCACTTTACGATGCCTTATTTGAAATGCTTGGCTTTGAGCGTGTTGAAAAACTGATTGAAAAAAACATCATTGAAATTGCGCCATTGGCTTACATGCGTGGGCGCACACTTAATGATGCGTTTATTATTTTAGATGAAAGCCAAAATACCACTACAGAGCAAATGAAAATGTTCTTAACCCGTATTGGTTTTAATTCTAAAGCAGTGATCACCGGCGATATAACCCAAGTTGATTTACCTCGGGGTGCGCGCTCAGGTCTTCGCCATGCTATTGAAGTATTAGATGGCGTTGATGAAATTAGCTTTAACTTTTTCAAATCGCACGATGTAGTACGCCACCCTGTAGTAGCCCGCATTGTGGAAGCGTATGAGCGCAACGATGAGCGTGAACGCCTTAAGCGATTAGAGAAACAACAAGCCAAAGAAGCGCTTGCCGCTCAAGAGCAACCTGCTACTAAAGAGTAATACCGTGAAAACAGAACTTGATTTACAAATAGCGTGTGAGTTTGACAACTTACCCAGCCTTGAGCAGTTTGCCATGTGGGCCGATAAAGTACTTAGCCAATATCGTGATGAGTCTGAGCTGACCATTGTTATCAGCGATGAAGAACAGTCGCAACAGCTCAATAATGACTACCGTGGTAAAAATAAGCCTACCAACGTATTATCATTTGAATTTGAAGCGCCACCGGGTATTGATATCCCACTTGTGGGTGACTTAATTATTTGTCCTGCCATTGTTTTGGCTGAGGCACAAGAGCAAGAAAAGTCATTTCATGACCACTTTGCTCATATGGTTATTCATGGATGCTTGCATTTACTTGGATTTGACCATATAAAGAGTGAAGACGCGTTAGAGATGGAAAGTATAGAAAAGCAATTACTTGCTGAACTAAACATAGCAGACCCATATCGGGACGATATTTAAATAAACGGAGCAATTAGACGTAATGAGCGACGATAACTCGCAATCTAGCCAGGGTTCTTCTGGCAAAACTTGGCTGGGTCGTATAACCCAGATGTTGCAAGGGGAACCCCAGAATAGAGAAGAGCTGGTTGAGGTAATTGCCGATGCCCAAGAGCGGGATGTAATCGATCCTGAAACCAAAGAAATGATTGAAGGTGTGCTTGGCGTGTCTGAGCTAAAAGTGCGAGATATTATGATCCCGCGCTCACAAATGGTCACTTTGGAAATTGATAGCCCGCTTGAAGAGCACATACCTATGATGGTTGACTCAACCCACTCTCGTTTTCCGGTGGTGTGTGAAGATAAAGACCATGTAGAAGGGATTTTACTCGCAAAAGACTTATTACCCCTCATTTTAAATAAAGATGAGCATTTACCATCGCTACGTGACTATTTGCGCCCTGCTATGGTAGTGCCTGAAAGTAAACGGGTTGATACTCTGCTTAATGAGTTTCGTCAGCAACGTTACCATATGGCGATTGTAATTGATGAATACGGCGGTGTATCGGGTTTAGTAACCATTGAAGATATTCTTGAGATCATTGTAGGCGAAATCGAAGATGAGCACGATGAAGAAGAAGAACAACAAGATATTCGACAACTGGCTAAGCACGTTTACGTTGTGCAGGCACTGACCCCTGTAGATGACTTTAACGAGCATTTTAAATCAGGTTATAGCTCGCAAGACGCAGATACTATTGGTGGTACCGTGTTACACGCCTTTGGCCATATGCCGAGCCGTGGCGAAACCATTGATATAGAAGGATTTCAGTTTAAAGTAACCAATTCTGATAATCGTCGTATATTGCAACTGCAAGTCACCATTCCTAAGGCTGATGATAACGACAGTGAAGAAACTGCTAACTAGTCTCACCCTACTAGCAAAAGATAAAAAAGCATGGCTCGCACTGGTTGCGGGCCTTGTTTTAACTTTTAGCTACGCGCCTTTTGGTATTTGGCCGATTGTATTTTTTAGCATAGGCTCGCTATTTTTTTGTATTCCTGCAAACCTCAATGGAAAAGTACATGCTAAAACAGCCGCTAAATATGGCTTTATATTTGGTCTAGGCTGGTTTGGTGCCGGTATAAGTTGGGTACATGTTTCTATCGCCACCTTTGGCGGTATGCCACTTGTCGCCTCAATTGCATTAATGGCACTGCTTTGTAGCTACCTTGCGTTATTTCCTGCGCTGGCGCTGTGGGCAACCACTCGCTTTTCAAACGGCTCTATAAGTTTTGCAGCGCTATTACTCCCTTGTTTTGCTATTAGTGAATATTTGCGTGCCAACCTGTTAACCGGTTTTCCTTGGTTAAGCTTTGGTTATACACAAACCGATAGCCCTCTGAATGCCCTTGCTCCTTTAATTGGTGAATTTGGGCTCACGCTATTGTGTATTGCCATTGGCTTTGCATTGTACAGCTTAACGCAAAAACAATTTAAAATGCCTGTTGTTACCGCTGCTGTGGTTGTTTTAGCCTTCACAGGCGCACACTTTACAAAGGTAACCCATTATTCAGATAAAGACCTCTCTGTGCTGCTTGTACAAGGTAATATAAAACAACACTTGCGCTTTGACCCCAGTGAGTTTTGGACCACCATGAGTAAGTATCAGGATATGACGCGCCGTCACTGGGATGCCGATTTAATTGTGTGGCCCGAAGCTGCAGTGCCTGAAATTGAAGCCCTTGCTGATTCATACTTAGTAGGCTTAGACAGTGCCGCCTCATTCAATAAAACTGCATTAGTGACCGGTATTGTCGATTACCAACGCGACACTAAAACCATTTTCAATACGCTAATTGTGGTCGGTAACAAAGAGCAAAGTGATGAACACGGCCACTATCGTTACTTAGATAGTAACCGCTATCAAAAGCATCAATTACTGCCGATTGGAGAGTTTGTTCCCTTTGAAGACATACTCCGCCCCATCGCTCCGTTATTTGATTTGCCTATGTCATCGTTCTCGCGCGGTGATAAAGTGCAAAATAACTTACGTGCGAATGGCTTTAATTTACTGCCCGCTATTTGCTACGAAATAGTATTTGCCGATTTAGTGCGTGGCAATTATAAAAGCGACTCAGACATATTATTCACGGTGAGTAATGATGCTTGGTTTGGTGATTCAATAGGCCCCCATCAGCATATGCAAATTGCCCGCATGCGCGCCCTTGAACTTCAGCGTCCACTAGTGCGTGTTACCAACAACGGTATAAGCGGTGTATACGACCCCATAAGCCAAACACGCCAAACTATGCCACAGTTTGAAGCTACTACACTCAAAGCCAATATAAAGCTCATACAAGGGGATAGCGTGTATAGCCAATACGGCAATGGGTTTGTATGGGGAGTAATGGTGTTGTTGGGTATAATTGGATTTGGGGTTAGGTCTAAGAAGTAAATTAGAGCTTTTAGCTATCAGCAACAGAAGATGATTTTTGTTGGGTTTAGCTTTGCAAAGCCCAACCTACAAAAATTGAATACATGCCTAGAACCACTTAATTTTAAGCTTTGTCGAGTGAACTTTACTTGCTTGTGATCTAAATAAATTGCATTTAATGTCAACATAGCTAACTTCGCTAGGTTCTAAAAAGCTTTCTGTGCTTTTGCCTACACAATTACCAATAAACTTGCCACTTTCATCAAATGTAGAAGCAATAACGGTTCCCGTATAAATGCTCTCGTTAGTAATATTTTTTAATTCAGCTGCGATTCTTACTTGACCATTTTCTTTGTATATTTCAGAAAGAGTTAGTTTATAATCATTATTAATTTCATCACTTGTTTCTAATGCTTTATTAGAAACCATTGTTTTAAATCCACTGTCAACATCAGCGGCGATTGTAAGGGCGAACGCACTAATGCCGCCAAGTATAGCTATTACAAACCCGACGCCCCAAAAAAAGCCTTTTATACTCTCGTTAAAATTATTAGTGTCCATTTAATTCCCTTTGGTTTTTACCATTGTATTTCGTTAACAAGATAGCCAAAGTAACTTTTTTCGCCGACTAAGTTCACTTTTGTATTTTTAAGTTTTAAAACCTTGTGCTTATCTAAATACCACCTGATGGTATGCTGTTTGTTTGTAGATATATCTGCAAAGAGTAAACGAACGCAATTCGGCTCATAATCGCTATAACAAGCTTCAGACTCAACTAAGATATATTCTTCAGACCAATAATCGCCTAAATGATAATGCGCCCATAGTTGAATCGGCGCACAAATGACAGCCCAAAGATATGCATACAGCAAAATAGGTATCATAATGATACTTAAATATTTAAGGATAACCCCTTCTTGATCAAAGTGAGTATTAAACTCTTCTTTTGCATTTGGCGTTTTTATTAAATGAAATAGAAAGGCACACACTAAAGAAATAGTAATAAAGCCTAAAACCCAAGAACTTAAAAAGTCATAAAAACGGTTAGGGATAAAGGAGGGATCGATTGAAGTGTACCACTCATAAATACCTACAGGGCCGAGCATCATAACAATAAATGCTATGATAATGAGAATCACAGGCTTTTTTGTCATATAAATTAATATCCTTATATTTTATAACGTCTTTAATTTGGTCAGTATTTTAATCAAGGATTACCTTATCCCAGTATTAAAATAATCAAGTGAACAATTATTACATCAAAACGTATTACTGTTAATAATGGTTTTAAGGAATTACTCATGACCGCCAAACAACTCTCATCACTTTTTGTTTTTAACTTACTGTTTGCCACTACCGAGGCAAACGCCAATGCTCGCTGGTATGTAGTGAATGATTCGGTGATGGGTGGCATTTCTAATAGTCAGGTTTTGTATGAAAACGACAATTTAGTGTTTACAGGCAATGTATCGCTTGCAAACAATGGTGGATTTGCTTCTATAAGAACACCATTGGATGTAAAAAACCAAAATATTACAAAAATAGTGCTGCGTATTAAGGGCGATGGTCAAACCTACCAATTACGCTTAAGAACTAATGAGTACATGGATGGGGCGGCTTATACCCGCTCGTTCAGTACCACGAAAAGTGAGTGGCTTAATATTGAGTTTTTACCTGAAGATTTTCAGCTTACTTATCGCGGCCGCTTACTTGAACAACAGCCTACAATTAGCTTTAAAGAGATAAAGCAGCTTGGCTTTATGATTGCAGGTAAACAGGCGGGGAAATTTAGGCTTGAAATAGGAAAAATTGAGTTTAAAAACTAACTTTTCTGCGTACATTACAAGGCTAAACAGTGAAGTCGTCGCCTCGCCTTTTCATTTCGTTGATTACTAGCTCAATAATTTGTTGTTTTATTGCTGCCTGCTGAGACTTTACCTCACTAAGTTGCAGCTCCAATCTATTTATCTCTTCTTGTTGTTGCTCGGTTTTATACTTTTTAGCTCCCATATGCTCAGCATCCATAGTCAACTGATAGCCCTCTTCAGCTGGCCCATATTGGCTATTATCAATGGTTAAACTACGTTGTACCGTGCTCTGCTTAAGCTTATTTACTTGCTCTTGTAATGCAACCACTTGCTGGGTGAAATATTTATATGCCTTTTCTAAATTTTGATATTGCTCAGCAAATGTTGCGTTATCTTCGCTGTATTTTTGAACCTTTGCATCTAAAAACTCTGATAAAACATAGTCAGGTTCTTCTTGTGATTCGTCATCTTTAGGTTGCGGCTCGGTTTCTATTAAAGACTGATTGTTATAATTAGATGCTTGATATTGAATTGAGGCGGTTGAAATCTTCATTATTTTATCCCTAAAATAAATTTGTCACTATTTTAGGTATCGACTGATATTTTAAATTCTTGAGTAGAATTGGCTAAAGAGAGCAAATAAAAAGCCCTACATGATTAAAGTAAGGCTTAAAGTGTTTTTTTCTTTAAAATTACGACTCAATAGCCAGTAATTCTACTTCAAAAATAAGCAATGATGCAGGAGGAATACTCCCTACTCGCTTTTCACCATAGGCGAGCTGATGCGGTATATAAAACTGAAATTTATCGCCCGGGCTCATCAGTTGTAGGCCTTCTGTCCAACCTTTTATAACTTGGTGCAAACCAAAGCTAATCGGAGTTTTGCGCTCCACTGAGCTGTCAAATACAGTGCCGTCGATTAAAGTGCCATGATAATGCACTTTAACCATACTCGTTGGGCTAGGTGTATTTTCGCTCTGTCCTTTATGGATTATTTTATATTGCAAGCCAGATGCGGTTTCATTTACGCCTTCAGTTTTTGCATTGGCAATTAAATAATCACTTTCAATCTGTGCGTTTGCGATTGCTTGCTGCTTGGCTTTTTTACTGTTTTTAAAAATTAAAACGCAAAAAATAGCGATAACAATCAGTAAAATTATATTGATCATAACTCCCCTTTTTCATCTTCTGAGTCGTGGTCTTTTTCGTCGCTGTTATCGCCATTAACAATATCAGCAATGTCTTTTAATCGCGCTAATGCGATGCCATTAACCGAATCTTCTGGGTAGTGTTCATCAACCATATCACCCGCTTCAATATCCATTAATAAGTTTAGTGCTTGATCAACGGTTTCCACAGCATAAATATTAAACTTACCTAACTCAACGGCATTGAGTATTTCGTCATCAAGCACCAAATTAACTTGATTCGATTTAGGAATAATAACCCCTTGCTCACCCGTTAAGCCGCGCATTTTACATAGCTTAAAGAAGCCTTCTATTTTCTCGTTTACACCACCAATGGCCTGCACATCACCATGTTGGTTAATTGAACCGGTTAGAGCAATAGACTGACTGATAGGTAAGCTCGTAATGGCCGAAATTAGCGCACAAAGTTCAGCAAGAGAGGCGCTATCACCATCTATGTAGCCATAACTTTGTTCAATAGCTATATTCGCACTGAGTGTTAAGCTAAAGTGTTGCGCGTATTTGTTACCTAAATACCCGGTAAGCAGCATTACCCCTTTTGAGTGAATTGCTTTACCCAACTCAGCTTCGCGTTCCACATCAATTACGCCGTCGGCGCCCGCATAAACGGTAGCAGTAATACGTGCAGGTGTGCCAAATGAGGTGTCTCCAATGTGCAGTACAGTCAAACCATTTACTTTACCTACGGCTTGGCCTTCAGTAGCTATTAAAGTATGCCCTTCCTTTATATCGCTGAGCATGTTTTCGCTAATTTGCCCCGTACGGTACTGCTTGCCTTGTATGGCTTCGTCAATATGACGTGCATCAATCACCGTCAGTTTGTCTTGCTTAGCGTAAAAACTAGCCTCAGCCACAAGCTCTAATACATCAGCAAAACGTGCTGATAACTTATTATGGTGCTCTGCTTGGCGATAACTAAATTTAAGTAATCGCACCATTGCGGCTTCGTTTAACGTGCACTTTAATATTTGCTCGCAGTAATCACTTACTTTAGTAATAAACTGATACTGCAGCTTATCGCTACTTGGTAAGTAATAATCAAAATCGGCAAGTACTCTAAATAACTCTGCAAATTCCTCGTCGTATTCACCGATGGTGTAATAAAGCTCACGTGAGCCAAGTAAAATAATTTTTACATCAAGCGGTATTAACTGCGGGCGAAGCGTAAAGCTACTTCCAACTACACTGTCTTGATAAGGTAAGTCATTTTTAATTTGATGGGTTTTTAGCGACAGCTTTAGTCCATCCCACACTTGGGGTTGAGCCATTACTTTTTCAGCATCCATAATTAAATAGCCGCCATTCGCACGGTGCAATGCACCAGGTTGAATTGATCGATAGCTGGTAATTAACGACCCTTGCGATGTGGCGTATTCAATTTTGCCAAAAATATTACCAAAGGTTGGATTAGGTTCATACACAACCGGTGCTGCATCGCCTTCTTTGTATTCAACTAAAATATTAGGTGCAAAAAAGTCGGTAAGCATGCCTTTACGGTCAAAGTCTTCTTTGTTTTCTTCGCTTTCACCTTCATCATCAAGCCATTCAAGCACGGCATCAATAATTTCTACACGTATATCTTTTAAATAACGCAGTACACCAATATGGCTGGCATATTTATGTTCTAAATCTTTTAATAATGGTTTAGTGGCTTGCTCAGCAGTAGACTTTTTAAGGTTGCGAAGCTTTTCTTTGGATTCACGTTTCCAGCGCGGCAACTCAATAAGCGCTTCAATGAGGGCATCTTCTAATTTTTCTATACGCTCAAAAAACATCTCACGTAAATCATCCTCCAAATCAGAAAATTCATTATCGGTAAGTTGCTTGCCATCAATCAGCGGTGCAAAGCCGACTACGCCTTTTTCTTCAATTAGTGCCACACTTTGCTCAAGCGCGGCTATTTCTACTGCGGTAATGGCGCCGTCGTAAGCATCGTTAAACTCACGGTCTATCGATTTTTTCTTGCGCTGATAAGCTGGGTTATCAAATGCAGCAGGAAAGGTGTCGAGTACTTCATCAATAAATGAGTCAATGTCATCGGCTAATTGTTTGCTTTGCCCTGCATGCATAAATAACGCAATAGGCTCACGGTGATCGTCGTAGTTATTAACATACAGCCATTCATGCGGTGTTGTGCGCTCTTTAGCGTGTTGTTTTAATTTGTCTTTTACTAAGGTAAAACGCCCGTGTGCCGCCTCTCCCATTACGTAAACATTATAACCGGGTAGGTCCATTCCTAAAGAGAAGTCCAATGCACTTTGCGCACGTTGTTGGCCTATAAAGGTAAGTTGCTCAGGGTATGGATTGCTCATGCAAGTGTTTACATGGCTCGAAGAAATACTCGGTGCAAGATTTGATACGGGTAGTGGCAGCAGTTTTTTCGTCATTCTAACTTCTTTTTTTACCAGCTTAATTGCTAGATTTGGGCATATTGAGTGGCCTACAGCCACTCAATACTTATATTTAGGGTTGTAAAGCCTGGCGGCTAAAATAGATGCCATCACACTGCGTGCAAGGAATAATTTGCGTTGCATGGTAAACATCATAACTATGGTTGCAATTCTTACATACTAATGTGCCCATGGCTATCCATTCACCTGCGTGATAAACACCATTATGCTTAAAATCTTCACTTAATGACTGCCATTCAAGCTGTGTTTTGTCTTCAATGTGAGAAAGCTCAAACCACAATGACTCTTTAAGCTCCTGCCATGCAAGCGAATTATAGTAGCTATTATTTTCTTGTAGGTGAGAAATGTCACGCATTAAGTAATTACGATAAAGCTGGTATTTTTCTTCACCTAAATCTTTAAGTGCCTGCTCAGATTCAATAAATCGCTTTACTGCGGCTTTAACTTCATGCTCTTTCACATCTTTTAACCAATCGGTTAATCCACTAAGCCATGTTCTGTAATCTGCCATTTTATACTCCTTGAAAACGTCTACTGATTTACTCTATACCATAGATAAGTATAGGTTAACCTGTACTGAAAACTAATTTACTCGCAAATTTACAAAAAGCGCCGCTTTGACGCTGTGAATAGCGCTTTATTTGGGGTATCCTATCGACAATTTTTTATTAGTATGCAAGAAGTTTGGAAACGTAAATGCAAGAGCAATATAACCCACAAGACATAGAGTCAAAAGTCCAACGCTACTGGGAAGAAAACCAAGTATTTAAAGCCACAGAAGATGAGAGCAAAGAAAAATACTATTGCCTCTCAATGTTTCCCTACCCAAGTGGTCGACTGCATATGGGTCATGTCCGTAACTATACCATTGGTGACGTGGTTTCTCGCTTCCAGCGCTTGCAAGGCAAAAACGTAATGCAACCTATGGGTTGGGATGCGTTTGGTTTACCTGCAGAAAACGCGGCTATTAAAAATAAAACAGCCCCTGCAAAGTGGACTTACGAAAATATTGACTACATGCGTAACCAACTTAAGCAATTAGGTTTTGGCTACGATTGGGATCGCGAAATTGCAACCTGCCACCCAGAATATTACAAATGGGAACAATGGTTTTTCACTAAGCTTTACGAAAAAGGCCTAGTGTACAAAAAAATGTCAACGGTTAACTGGGATCCGGTCGATCAAACTGTACTAGCTAACGAGCAAGTAATTGACGGCCGCGGTTGGCGTTCAGGTGCGGTAGTGGAACAAAAAGAAATTCCACAGTGGTTTATTAAAATTACCGACTACGCACAAGAGCTATTAGACGATTTAGACAAATTAGAAGACTGGCCTGAACAAGTTAAAACCATGCAGCGCAACTGGATTGGTCGTTCTGAAGGCTTAGACATAGAATTTACGCGTACCGATAACAACGAAAAATTTAGCGTATACACTACACGCCCAGATACATTTATGGGCGTAACATACCTAGCCGTTGCTGGTGGCCACCCTATTGCACAAGAAGCGGCGAAAAATAGCGACGCGATAGCAATGTTTGTTGAAGAATGCAAAAACACTAAAGTTGCCGAAGCAGACATGGCAACCATGGAGAAAAAAGGCATT
The DNA here is from genome assembly GCF_030407535.1 of Pseudoalteromonas sp. APC 3224. Lineage (GTDB taxonomy): Bacteria > Pseudomonadota > Gammaproteobacteria > Enterobacterales > Alteromonadaceae > Pseudoalteromonas. The sequence goes on from NZ_JASDDF010000022.1 coordinate 32,242, forward strand.
GCAACGGGCTTTTACGCTACTCATCCATTAACGGGCGAGCAAGTACCAATTTGGGTTGCTAACTTTGTATTAATGCATTATGGCTCAGGTGCGGTAATGGCAGTACCTGCGCACGACCAACGTGACTTTGAATTTGCAACAGCTTACGGCCTAGATATTAAACAAGTTATTGCGCCAGTTGAAGGCTCTGAGCTTGAAGTAAACCTAGCTCAAGAAGCATTCACCGAAAAAGGGGTATTAGTAAACTCTGGTGAATTTGATGGCCTTGATTTTGAAAACGCCTTTAACGCTGTTGCCGACAAGCTAGAAGCATTAGGTGTGGGAGAGCGTAAAGTAAACTTCCGTCTACGCGATTGGGGTGTAAGCCGTCAGCGTTACTGGGGTTCGCCAATTCCAATGCTGAGTGATGAGAATGGTAATGAGCTTGCTGCCACTGAAGATATGCTACCAGTGCGTTTACCAGAAGATGTGGTAATGAATGGCGTTACCTCACCAATTAAAGCGGACCCAGAATGGGCTAAAACAACTGTAAATGGTGTACCAGCCACTCATGAAACTGATACTTTTGACACCTTTATGGAGTCATCATGGTATTACGCTCGCTACTGTAGCCCGCGCCATGACCAGGGTATGTTAGATCCAGCAGCCGCTAACTACTGGTTACCAGTAAACCAATACATTGGTGGTATTGAGCACGCAATTTTACATTTATTGTATTCGCGCTTTTTCCACAAATTATTACGTGACTTTGGTTTAGTTAATTCAGACGAGCCATTCGACCGCTTACTTTGTCAAGGTATGGTATTAGCTGAAACGTTTTATCGTAAAGATGAAAAAGGCGGCGATATATGGATTTCGCCAAGCGATGTTAATACCGAAACCGACGAAAAAGGCCGCGTAACCAAGGCATGGCATAAAAAAGACGGTGATCCTGTGTTCTCATCTGGCATGAGCAAAATGTCTAAGTCGAAAAACAACGGCATAGACCCGCAAGAAGTCATTGCCCAATACGGCGCAGATACCGTGCGTTTGTTTATGATGTTTACTGCACCACCAGAGCAAACGCTTGAATGGTCAGATTCAGGGGTTGAAGGCGCGCACCGTTTCTTAAAACGTGTATGGAAATACGCGGTAGATGTTAAAACGGTTGGCTTTCAAGCACTTGATAAATCGGCGCTTACAAATCCGCAAAAAGTACTTCGCCGTGAGCTACATAAAGCGATTGCAAAAGTGAGCGATGATGTTGAACGTCGTCAAACATTCAACACTGCAATTGCCGCAATTATGGAGCTATCTAATAAGTTATTAAAAGCGCCATTAAACGATACTCAAGATGTTGCCATTGCTAACGAGGCATTAGAAGCATTGCTTATTATGCTAGCACCAATAACACCGCATTTATCGCATCAGTTATGGCAAGAGCTAGGTAAAGAAGGTGATATTTTAGATGCAGCATGGCCAAAAGTTGACGAATCTGCCCTAGTTGAAGATGAAAAACTAATCATCGTACAAGTAAACGGTAAATTACGTGCAAAACTAACGGTTGCAGCTGATGCAACGCAAGAGCAAGTAGAAGCACTCGCGTTTGCAGAATCTAACGTCACTAAATTTACTGATGGTGCAACAATCCGCAAGGTAATTTATGTACCAGGTAAATTGCTTAACGTGGTAGCTAACTAATATGGCTACTTTAAATGCCATTAAAAACGGACTAGCCTTAGTGCTAGTCTGTTTTTTGTTATCGAGCTGTGGCTTTCACCTTAAAAAAGCATCAAGCCTACCCAATGATTTAAAACAGCTAACCTTGGTGGGTGATGATCAAAAATCAGCATTGTTTAGCTATTTGCAAACAGAACTTGCTATGAGCGATGTCACTTTAGTCCCTGCGAGTAAACAGTCTGCGCAACTTTATTTATTTAAAGAGCAGCTAGAGCGCCAAACCTTGTCGTTGTTTCAAAACGGACAAGTAGCTGAATATGAACTGGCATACAGTGTGAGTTATGTTGTAAAACGCCCAAAACAAGAAGCCATTGAAAAACGTTTTGAGCTTTACCGTAATTACCAAGATGATCCTGACAACGCACTAGCTAAAGCAAAAGAGCTTGAACTGCTGATCAGCGAAATTCGCCAGCAAGCGAGTCGTCGAATTGTTAGAGAGTTGTCGCAACTATAATGCGTTGTTATGCAAATCAGCTGCCTAGCGAATTAAAAAAGGGGTTAAAACCTTTTTATTTGGTTTTTGGTGAAGAGCCTTTTCAAGAAGCGCAATGTGTACAGCTCATACGCGACAGCGCAAAAGCGCAAGGTTTTGATGAAGTAATTAAATTCACTTTAGCCCAAGGCTTTGATTGGCAGGAAATCATAGCGCAATACCAAAGTATGTCGTTATTTAGTGCGCGTACAATTATTGAGCTTGACTTAAACCAGCAAAAACCTGGTACACCCGGCGCAAACACCTTTAAAAAGGTCGTTGAGCTTGAAAACCCTGACACCATTTTAATTGTTAAAGGCGCCAAAGCAAGCCAAGATGTGCAACGCGGTGCGTGGTTTAAAGCACTCGATAAGCAAGGGTTATTTGTACCCTGCTATCCGCTTAGTGGTAATCACTTAAAACGTTGGCTTGATGAACAGTGCCAACGCTTGTCACTTAATTTACAAAACGAGGCTAAGCTCAGTTTAATTAATGCCACTGAAGGCAATTTACTGGCTTGTTTCCAAGAGCTTGAAAAGCTGTCACTAATACATGGTGACGCTCTCATTACCCAGCAACTGGTAATGCAAGGGCTACTAAACCAATCTAAATTCGATATTTTTGATTTAAGTGATGCTCTTTTAAACGGCCATACTTCACAAGCAATAAAAGTATTAAATAAGCTTGCCAGTGATAACACTGAAGTAGTGAGTATTTTGTGGGCCATCAATAAAGATTTAAATACCTTAATAGGTGTACAACAAGGGTTACTGCAGGGTGAGTCATTAGCGACCCTGTTTAAGCAAAAAGCGATTTGGAAAAATCAGCAAGTGCCGGTACAAACAGCGATAAACAGACTAAATATTCACACCCTTGAAAGTATTAGCAGTGAACTGGCATTATTTGATGCAAGCTACAAACAAGGTGTATTGATTGCGCCCTATCAAGCATTAGCACATATTTGTATTAAATTTTGCCAACCACTCGATATTCCACTGCCGTGCCATACTAACCGTCAGTAAAGGAAAAATACCATGATTGCAATTTTTGGTGGCACTTTTGACCCCATTCATTTTGGGCACCTTAATATGGCGCAGCAATGCGTTGCGACCTTTAAATTACACTCACTTTATTTTATGCCCTGTGCAATACCCGCACACAAAGCGGCACCGGGTATCAGCACCGAGCATCGTATTGCAATGCTTAAAACCGCAATTAAACCATATTCGCAGTTTAGGCTTGATTTACGAGAACTAAAACGCAGCGGCCCGTCGTATTCTTTATTAAGCTTGCAAGAGCTAAGAGCAGAAAATCCCGATACCCCTATTTTATTTTTAATTGGTATGGACTCATTCAACAACCTTGATAAATGGTATCAGTGGCAAACAATAACGAGTCTATGCCATATAGTGGTGTATCAACGTCCAGGTCAAAACTGTGATGTACAAGGTGAACTTAAAAACTACAAACAGGAGGCTATGAGCAACGATATTTCACTACTGAACGAAAAAAATGGCGGACACCTTTACTTTTTAGAAGGTAAGCAACTGGATGCCGCATCCAGTAATATCCGTCAAGCTCTTAAAAAAAGTATTAAAAAGAGTGAACTATTACCCGACACCGTGAGTCACTATATTGAGCAGCACCAGCTTTATCAAGAGTGATTGGTATAAACCCCTCAGCGTGTTAAAATAACCGCTATTAAATTTTAAATTGAGACAAAACCTTGGATTCGAAACAACTACTCGCTTTTGCACTAGACAAAATTGACGATATGAAAGCACGTGATGTGATTCAACTTGACGTAACTGGCACTTCAGACGTAACCGATTACATGATTGTATGTTCAGGCACATCAAGACGTCATGTATTGTCAATTGCTGATAACTTAGCAAAAGAAGCTCGTCACGCTGGTGAAGAGCCATTAGGCTACGAAGGCCAAAGCGATGGCGAATGGGCATTAGTTGATTTAGGTGATGTGATTGTTCACGTTATGCAAGATCAAGCACGTAGCTATTACGATCTAGAAAAGCTTTGGGGCTAATAGCTCCCTATTTTAGACAACGCTTGGAAATAACGTCGTGAAAATACAAATGATTGCTGTTGGTACAAAAATGCCAGCATGGGTAGAGACAGGTTTTGCAGAATATCAGCGCCGCTTTCCCAAAGATATGGCACTGGAACTAATCGAAATACCTGCAGGTAAACGTGGCAAAAACGCAGATATAAAGCGTATTTTGCACATCGAAGGTGAAAAAACCTTAGCCGCTATACCTAAAGGCAATCGTATTGTCACACTAGAAGTAACTGGTAAACCACTGGATACTCACCAGCTTGCAAAAAACATGGAAAAGTGGCAACTTGATGGTCGCGATGTCAGTTTACTGATTGGAGGACCAGAAGGCTTAGCTCCCGAGTGTATTGCGGCCTCTGAGCAAAAATGGTCGTTATCAAATTTAACGCTCCCACACCCTTTAGTACGCATTATTGTTGCTGAAAGCCTTTACAGAGGCTGGAGCTTAAATAACAACCACCCTTATCATCGCGAGTAGTTTCTTGCCATGCTAAAACGAAGACCCACTATTCGCGACCACTCAGCAGAAGCTAATTTATTTGCTCGGCGTGCATTTGTGGGTTTTATATTTATATTAGCCCTAGTAGCCATATTATTGTCTAACTTGTACACCATTCAAGTTGACGACCACCAAGATTACCAAACTCGCTCTAATGACAACCGCATAAAAGTAATCCCTATTGCACCTAATCGCGGACTTATTTACGACCGCAACGGTGTTTTACTGGCCGAAAATAAGCCCGTTTATAACCTTGAAGTGATCCCCGAAGAAGTTGATGATTTAACCGCCTCTTTGAAGTCTATCAGCAAAATCATTGAAATAACCGAGCAACAACAAGCTGATTTCCTTGATGATATAAAACATACTCGACGTTTTAAAAGCCAAGTCCTCAAAGCCCGTTTAAATGAAAACGAAGTAGCGATGTTTTCAGTAAACCAGCATAAATTCCCAGGGTTTAGCATTGAAGCGCGCCTAGCGAGATATTATCCCTTTGGCGATACCTTAACCCATGCATTAGGCTACGTTGCTAAGCTCAATAGAAAAGAGCTAAACAAACTTGAGCAACAAGGTGAAGCCACCAATTACAGAGCCACTCATGATATTGGCAAGCTGGGTATCGAAAAATATTACGAGCCGTTACTACATGGTCAGGTCGGCTCACAGCGAGTTGAGGTAAACAACCGTGGCCGTATTATTCGCACCTTAAACATGGAACCACCGCAGCCGGGGGATGATTTAGTACTTACTCTCGACATTGGTTTACAACAAATAGCCCAACATGCACTTAAAGATATGCGCGGCGCTATTGTGGTAATGGATGCAAAAGATGGCGGCGTTCTAGCGCTTTATTCAAACCCAAGTTATGACCCAAATTTATTTGTGCACGGTATTAGCAGCAAAGACTACAAAGCCCTACTTAATCCAGATCTCCCGCTTATAAACCGTACCACTCAAGGACGCTATGCACCAGCATCGACTATTAAGCCGCACATGGCTATTTTGGCATTAGAAGAAAATATAGTGCAAGAAACCACCACCATGTGGGATCCCGGTTTTTTTCAAATACCAAACGTAAAGCATAAATGGCGCGATTGGCGACGTTGGGGCCATGGTCATGTTGATGTTTACAAAGCCATAGAAGAGTCATGCGATACTTATTTTTATGATGCAGCGTATCGTTTGGGGATCACTAAAATAAGTAACTTTATGGCGCGTTTTGGCTTTGGTGAACTTTCAGGTATTGATATACATGAAGAAGCAACCGCTATTTTACCCTCAAAAGAGTGGAAAGAAGATCGTTTTAAAGAGTCATGGTGGCGTGGCGATACTATTTCTGTCGGGATTGGCCAAGGTTATTGGACTGCCACCCCGATTCAAATAGCTAATGCCACTAATATTTTAGTTAACAGAGGGATAAATCACCCTCCTCATTTAGTGCAAGTAGCTAAAAAAGAAGACCAAATTACCCAGCTCAATAATGAAGAAAAGCCACCTGTTGTTCTTAATAACGAGGATAACTGGCGAATTGCTATTGATGCCATGCATAACACGGTTAAAAAGACTACCGGTACAGCACATCGCGCGTTTAAAGGGGCTACGTACGACCCAGCAGGTAAAACCGGTACCGCCCAAGTGGTCAGTATTGCTCAAGGCGAGCGCTATGACGCCGATGCACTTAAAGAGCGCCAGCGTGATAACGCCATTTACGTCGGTTTTGCCCCATACGATAACCCTCAAATCGTTGTCTCTATTGTGGTAGAAAATACTGGGGGCGGCAGCTCAGTAGGTGCCCCAATTGCGCGCCAATTAATGGATTACTATTTTGCTGCTAACCCCATTCAATCATCAGGGAGTAAAGTTCCATGACGGCTTTACATGATAAGCGTTCTATTTGGCTGCGCTTGCATATTGATTTGCCGCTTTTTATTGCTTTATTACTAATGATGGTAGGCAGCATCACAATTGTTTACAGTGCCTCTGGCCAAGACTCTGCAATGATGATGCGCCACGGTACCCGTATGGCTGGTGCTATTATTGGTATGTTTGTGTTAGCACAAATCCCTCCAGCAACTTTAAAACGCTTAGTCATCCCTATGTATTGCTTAGGACTACTCATGCTGGTTGGAGTACTCCTATTTGGTGTGAGCTCCAAAGGTGCGCAACGCTGGTTAGATTTAGGCATCACCCGCTTTCAACCCTCAGAGCTGATGAAATTAGCGGTTCCTATGATGGTGGCTTGGTATATTGGCCGTAATCATTTACCCCCTCGAGCGCTGCATTTAGTGATTGGTTTTGCCATTGTTATGCTACCTACTCTACTTATAAAAGAACAGCCTGATTTGGGCACCTCAATTTTGATTGCCAGTTCAGGTGTATTTGTGTTGTTTTTATCTGGCTTGAGTTGGCGTTTAATTGGCTTCTTAAGCTCTGTTGTTGCCTTAGCGGCATGGCCTTTTTGGCACTATGGTATGCACGATTATCAAAAGCAAAGAGTACTGACCTTTTTAGATCCAGAGAGCGATCCGCTTGGTTCTGGCTATCATATAATCCAATCAAAAATAGCGATTGGTTCAGGCGGTATAGAAGGCAAAGGCTGGTTGCAAGGCACACAATCACAACTAGAATTTTTACCTGAAAGACATACTGATTTTATTTTTTCAGTACTGAGTGAGGAGTTTGGCCTGTTCGGTGTGTGTGTTTTACTGAGCCTATACCTATTCATTATTGGTCGCGGACTTTATATTGCCGTTAATGCCCAAGATGCCTTTGGCAAGTTACTCGCGGGCTCACTCATTCTGACATTTTTCGTTTATATTTTTGTAAACATTGGCATGGTTTCGGGCTTGTTACCCGTTGTAGGTGTGCCATTACCATTGATTAGCTATGGTGGCACCTCAATGGTTACCTTAATGGCTGCATTTGGCATTATTATGTCGATTGCCACAGATAAAAGGATGCTCTTAAAATAATGCGCCTTTATAAACAACTTATAATCATTGTACTCTTTAGCCTTTTTTTGAGTGCGTGCAGCAGTTCAAATAGCCGTTATAGTATGCGTCATGATGCCGCACCACTGCGGGCACCGACCGAATTAGAGATGCAAGATGCTATTGTCACTCAGGTAGTAAAAAGCGCAAGCACCACACGCCCTTACGAAGTATTAGGCAAACGTTATACCCCTATGCTCGATGAAACGGGTTATTCAGAAACGGGAATTGCTTCATGGTATGGCCGAAAGTTTCATGGTTATCATACCTCTAACGGCGAAGTTTACGATATGTTTGCTATGACGGCAGCCCATAAAACCTTACCATTACCGAGTTTTGTACGCGTAACAAATACAGCCAATGGCCAATCTGTTATAGTACGGGTTAATGATCGTGGGCCCTTTCATGATGATAGAATCATTGATCTTTCCTATGCTGCTGCCTATAAACTTGGCTACTATAAATACGGTACAGCAAAGGTTAAGCTTGAAGCGATTACCCTAGCAGATACCCGTGCACGAAAAACCTATGTTCAAGTAGCAGCCGGCAGTACCTTAGCCAACATAGAAGCATTGGCACACACACTACGAGAGCAGTATAAATTACCAACAAATATCGTCGAAAAAGACGCTATTTATAGATTGCACTTAGGGCCGATAAAAGATGCCCAACACGCGCAACAAGTATTAGAAACATTAAAACAAAATCAATTTCAGAACGCGTTCTTGCTTTACACTCAGTAAGCCCTTTAGAATAGGGAGAATGCATATTTTTAACTTTAACCATTAATGAGTATGATGAAATCTATTAAACATAAAATTCTTACTGGTGTTTGCGGCTTAGTCTGTTCTGCCGCCGTCTTTTCAGCCACCGCACAAATTATTCCAGCCCCCCCTCAAGTTAATGCTAAAGGTTACTTTTTGGTGGATTTCACCACAGGTAAAGTGATTGCAGAAGGTGAAGCTGATACAAAACTTGCTCCTGCTAGCTTAACTAAAATGATGACTAGTTACGTAATTGGTACAGAGATTAATGCAGGTAATATCGCACCTACCGATATGGTGACTATTAGCGAAAAAGCATGGGCAAAAAACTTTCCTGAATCATCTAAAATGTTTATTGAAGTGGGTAAGCAAGTTAGCGTAGATGATCTTAATCACGGTATTATTGTACAATCGGGTAATGATGCCTGTGTTGCTATGGCTGAGCATATTGCAGGCAGCGAAAGTGCCTTTGCAGATTTAATGAATGCCCATGCTGAAAAGATAGGCATGACAAATACTCACTTTATTAATAGTCACGGTCTTGATACAGACGAGCACTACACAACGCCACGCGATATGGCCACACTTGGTGCAGCCTTAATCAAAGATGTGCCGGATGAATACGCCCTATATAAAGAAAAATCTTTTACTTTTAATGGTATAAAGCAATATAACCGTAACTCGTTGTTATGGGATGAAAGCTTAGATGTTGATGGTATTAAAACAGGCCATACATCTGATGCGGGTTACAGCTTAGTCACCTCGGCAACAAAAAATGACATGCGTTTAATTGCGGTAGTTATGGGTACTTCAAGTGAGCGTGCGCGTAAAGTTGAAAGTAAAAAACTGCTTAACTACGGTTTCCGCTTTTTTGAAACAATTACGCCTTACAAAGCGGGCGATAGTTTTGCAGAGCAACGCATCTGGATGGGTAACAAAGAGAATGTCTCTTTAGGTATTTTAGAAGACACCCCTATTACAATCCCTCGTGGCCAACATAAAAACCTGAAAGCAAACTTTGAGCTTGACGATACGCTCGAAGCACCTTTAGCTAAAGGCACTAAAGTAGGCACGCTGTTTTTACAACTTGAAGGCGAAGATATTGCACAATATCCGCTAGTTACACTTGAAGAAATACAAGAAGGTAGCTTCTTCAGTAAAATATATGACTACTTACGCTTACAAATAATGTAAGCACGAGTAAAGTAATATGAACGCCTCTTCTGTGAGGCGTTTTTTTTTGCTTGAAAAGTGCTAGAATGCGCCCCATATATACCAATCGTATTGAATGACTATCGTTGGCTTAGGTCAAAAGTAACATCATTTCAAGATTGTCATTAGCCTTTCAGTTCTAAGCTTAACGTATAAGTTGAGCCAACACTTTTGTTTGAGGAGTTCCCGTCGTGGTTGAACCTGTTAAAAACACTAAATTTGATGAGTACCTAGAGTACCCTTGCCCGTTTACATTTAAAATTATGGGTTTAGCAAACGTAAACTTAACTGATCAAATTTTAGAAAAGTTACAACCTATCGCCCCGGGTGATTATGCGCCAAAAGTAAAACCGAGCAGTAAAGGTAACTATGAGTCAGTCACTTTAGTAGCCACAGTAACAAGCGGCAAACACATTGAAGAAATTTACAACGTGATCAGCAATATCGATGACGTGCGCCATATGCTTTAAGCTATAGTTGAGATTTGTTGTGAGCGAAAACACCCTAATCGTACGCCAACTGGGTCGTCAGCGTTACATGCCGATTTGGCAAAAAATGCAAGACTTTACCGACACCCGTGATGAAAATACGCCAGATGAAATTTGGTTGGTAGAGCATGAAAGTGTATTTACCCAAGGCCAAGCCGGTAAAGATGAGCACTTACTCGCCCCAGGTGACATAGAAGTGATTAAAGTTGACCGCGGTGGGCAGGTGACTTACCACGGCCCTGGTCAGCAAATGATGTATGTATTATTTAATTTACGTCGTTTAAAAATTGGGGTGCGAGAGCTAGTTACTTGGCTTGAAGAGTGCATCATTGAATCCCTTGCAGAGTTCGCCATAGATGCATACGCGAAAGCGGATGCTCCTGGTGTTTACGTTAACGACAGTAAAATTGCTTCTTTAGGTTTACGAGTTCGTTGTGGCTGCTCATTTCATGGCTTGGCATTAAATGTTAATATGGATCTAAGTCCATTTTTACGCATCAACCCATGTGGTTATGCGGGCATGAATATGGTGCAAACTAAAGAACTAAATGGCCCTCAAAACCTTGAAGCTGCAGGTGAAGGGCTGGTAAAACACATGATCAAGAAGCTTAATGCAACACAGGTTAAGCATACTGAAGGGTTTGAAAACGAATGAATAAACCAGTCAAAATGGAACCAGGTGTAAAACTACGCGACGCAGAAAAAATGGCGTTGATCCCCGTTAAAGTTTTACCAACAGAAAAAACCGAAATGCTCCGTAAGCCAGAGTGGCTTAAAATTCGCTTACCTAAGTCAACCGAGCGGATTGACGGCATAAAACAAGCAATGCGTAAGCATGGCCTTCACTCTGTATGTGAAGAAGCTTCGTGTCCTAACTTATCAGAGTGTTTTAACCACGGTACAGCGACCTTTATGATTTTAGGGGCTATTTGTACACGTCGTTGTCCATTCTGTGACGTTGCACATGGTCGCCCATTAAAACCTGATGCCGCTGAGCCTGAAAAGCTGGCACTGACCATTAAAGACATGAAGTTAAGCTATGTAGTTATTACTTCTGTAGACCGTGATGATTTACGTGACGGTGGTGCTCAGCACTTTGCTGATTGTATCCGCGAAATTCGTAAGCATAACCCAGAAATTACCATTGAGATTTTAGTGCCCGATTTTCGTGGCCGTATGGACAGAGCGTTAGAAATTTTAATTGAAACGCCGCCAGATGTATTTAATCACAACTTAGAAACGGCGCCACGTTTATACAAACTTGCGCGCCCGGGTGCTGACTATAAATGGTCTCTTGAATTATTACGTCGCTTTAAAGAAGCCCACCCTGAGGTTAAAACAAAATCAGGCTTAATGGTTGGCCTTGGTGAAGAAATTAGCGAAATCGAGGAAGTACTTCGCGATTTACGTGCTCATGACGTTGATATGCTTACTGTAGGGCAATACCTACAACCGTCTAAGCACCACTTACCCGTTAAGCGTTACGTGCCACCAGCTGAATTTGACGCATTAAAAGAATATGCTGATGAAATTGGCTTTACACACGCCGCTTCAGGCCCGTTTGTACGTTCAAGCTATCATGCAGATCAACAAGCGGCAGGTAAAGAAGTAAAGTAATCTCTCGCAATGTATAAAAAACCGCCATTAGGCGGTTTTTTGTTTTTTAGCAGTTATTTTTACTGTTTATAAAATAACGTTAGGTTAAAGCAAGGTTACTTGAGATAATTATGCTTGAACCCATTATTTAGGTTATATATGAAATTATTAGTTCGTAACTTATCACGTGCCACTACTGAGCATGAACTTCGTACGTTATTTACGGCTCACGGTAAAGTGACCACCTGTAACTTGGTACTCGATAAAGAAACAGGCCAATCTAAAGGCTTTGCCTTTGTAGAAATGCCTAATGACATTGAAGTTAAAGGCGCAATTAAAGCGCTTAATCAAACCACAGTAGACAAAAGCAAAATCCGTGTAAAACTAGCGGATGCTTAATAAGTAAAAATTGAGGTGTTGCAAGTTAACACATACTTTCAATATTTAACCTCAATTTATATTGCTCAAAGTTTTAGTTATGACGCTTTGAGCAATATAATTAATTAGGTTTATACCTGAGTCAAAATCCCTTTTAAGACCTGCTGCTTACTTACTATATCCTTGTATAAGGCAAATTGGTTTTTTGCGCGATCTAAGTTGTGTCTCTTATGTTTAACGCTAAAGTAATTATCACCATCTATATAATCAGTTAAAAATCGTAAGCCAATCATAAAGGGCATCACTTTAGCACCTAACCAAAAGCTTTGTTTCTCGGCAGGCGTCAATACCGCCTTTAAGGGCTCAACATAGCCTTTAACAATCGCTGCAAAAATATCTTCACGAACACCTACCTTTTCAAGCGCCGTTGAATCTTCTTGCTCTGCAGAGCAGAATGTTCTAACCATATCGCCAAAGTCATTAAGCCAATAACCAGGCATACAGGTGTCTAAATCTATCACCGCTTTTGCATTATTAGAGTCTAAGCAAAATAGCATGTTGTTTATTTTAGTATCGTTATGGCACACACGAATAGGCACTTTTCCCTCAAGGGCATTAAGCTCATCGATAAGTGAAAGCTGCGACAGGCAAAAATCAACTTCTTCCTGACAATGAGCCAAACGTTTATGAGGATCGGTGCTAACAACTTGCTTGAAGACTTCTGCACGCATGGCCAAGTTATGAAAATTGGGAATAACCGCATGTAAATTGTTCGCGTCAAAGTCTTGTAGCGCTTGTGCAAATTGGCCAAATGCATTGGCCGCTGTTTGTGCCTGGCTAGCAGTATTAACCACATCTTCACTGTAGCTGCCACCAATAAACTCAAGTGCTCGCCAAGTATCATCATCATCATTAACTAAATAGTCATTCTGAGTCGTCGCTACATGGCGTACTATTGCTAGATTGAATTCACCTGCTTGTTGTTTTTTACTTAAGTGTTGCTCTATTAATCGCGCATTATCAACAAGTAACTGTGGTTTTGGAAACACCACCGTATTGAGCTTTTGTACAACCAGTGACCGCTTCGAAGTGCTTAATAACATAGTAGTATTTATATGCCCACTGCCTATGGGTTTTATGCTCGCATGCTTCTCGTCAAGGCCAAAACTCTCAGATAAATAAACTTCTATAGGAACTGTATTCATTTTCTACTTCACTCTTTTCGCCCAAGGCGACAATAATTTACACCAATTGCATTAAATTAGTTATCGATTATAGCGACAAGGAAATAACCCGATAACAAGGCGAAAATTATGATACATAGTTGTTCTATATAAATAATTTTTAACGCAGGTAGCGGGTTATTTAATACGCTAGATTGATCATGTTTTTAATAAAATTGGTACTACCATCTTTACGCTTGACGTAATGCGCACAAAGTAGCCGCAATGCTTGTCAGTTCTGATTTATAGGTAACACCAAACCAAGGCTCTTTTGCAGTGTATACAAATACAGGTTGTGCTTTTACATTAATAGCTTTCTGGATTTGATCGGGTAAGTAGTACTCTTGCTGAGTATTCACGTTATATTGTTGTAAAAACGTTTCAAAGCCTTGTTGCAAATAGTCAAAAAAGCAAGGGGTGATCCCCCAAAAACTCATCGAGCCTAGGGAGTTTGGGCTAATTTTCTCACGTAAACCCTGTGGGTTATCGCCAAAAATATGCTCAGACTGTTGTTGAATATTCAAATACTCGGTTACGGCAACAAGCTTTCCATCCGCAATATTACATACCCCACGATTAACACCACCGTGCTCAGAAAGAGTATCAATAATCGGATACCCTACCATTGCCCATTCAGCGCTTCTTTTAAAGTGCTCACTCAGTAATACAAACGAAGATTTGCCATAATAGTCATCGGCAGTGATCACAATAGCGGGGTTATTAATGTGGGCTTTGGCACACAACAGAGCATGACCTGTGCCCCAAGGCTTTACTCGCTGGCAAAGTGTTGCTTTAAATTGTTCGGGCACCTGTTCAATGTGTTGCTCCACCAGTACCACATCAAGATCACTAGGCAAGCGTGGCAAAATAGTACGCTCTATTTCACTGCGTACCGCTTGGTTTATTATCAGCACAGCCTGCGTCACCCCTGCGCGATACGCATCAGCAATGCTCAGTTCCATAATAGTGCAATTTAGCCCTGGAATTTCTGCAATTTGTTTATTGCCACCAAAGCGACTACCTAAGCCACCTGCAAGCACAATTAAACTCAGTTTATATTTTTTCATTTAGAGTCTGCGCATTTAAGAGGGTAATTTATCAAGCCAAGTTTGTAACCACGGCTCGGTGACAGGCCAAGGCTCAAAGTCTTCACAGGCATCAATTTCTAATCGATTACCCACAGGTTTAGCTTGTAAGTCACGTAATAGTTCATCAAAGCTACGCCCTGCACCGCAAAACGTATCACCATAACTTCTATCACCGATAGCCACAATGCCAAATGGCTTATTAGTTAACATTGGAAAGGTGCTGTTAAGCTGATTATAAAGCTCTGCCAAGTTAGCGGGTATATCGCCTTGTCCTGTTGTTGAGGTGACAATTAAAATATGCGATGCATTTTTTAGATCTTCTAAACTTGGCGCTGCAAATACGCTTACCTGATGGCCGGCTTGCTCAATGGTATCACTTATTTGCTCACTTAAACGTTCAGCACCACCATACACGCTGCCTACAAAAATACTAATATGTGCCATTAATAATCCTTTTCTTCTCTTGGCCACCCTAACTGGTTGCAAATACTCAACATTGCATCACCTAGTGGCGCTTTAATTATTATCGATTCATTACTGTAAGGATGTACAAAACGCAGTTCTGTGGCAAATAACATTAATCGCCTAAGAGAAAAGTGTTCTCTAAAAAACTGATTGTGCTGGTTATCACCATGATTAACATCGCCAATTATCGGTAACGACAAATGCTTTAAATGGCGACGAATTTGATGTTTACGCCCTGTTTTAGGGAAACACTCTACCAAAGAATACCTAACTGTTGGGTATTTTCCTATAGGGATAGGCAACGCAGCTTGATGCAAACAATTAAACTGAGTTTGTGCTTCTTGAGCATCTTTATTCTGATCGGCAAATTTATCAGCAATTTTGTCTAGTTCTTCTTTTAACGGTTTATCTAAAAAAACAGATTCAGGCGCAAATCCGCGTACCAAAGCTAAATAACGCTTTGAGATCGTACCCTCAATAAACAACTGATTCATATCACGCGCGGCTTCTGAGCTTAGAGCAAACAGCAACACACCCGATGTCGGCCTATCAAGACGGTGCACAGGAAACACATGCTGACCGAGTTGATCGCGTAGCATTTGCATTGCAAATTGAGTTTCATGCTTATCTAAAAAGGAGCGATGAACAAGTAAGCCTGATGGTTTATCAATCGCTACATAATTCTCATCTTGATAGAGAATGTTCAGTTCGCCGTATTCAACTGGCGCTGGACGTTCAGTCATCTGACTCTCCAAGCAATGAATCTAATTGCGTCAGCAAAGAAATAATCTCTTCGCTTCCGGATTTATCAATGAGTGTCATTTGCGCCATAGGAGCAATTGCAAAATTACGCGGTAACGGTTGTTTCATTGTAATAATTTGTTGAATTTTTTCTATAAATACAAACTGTAACCACTGTTCAAATGCAAGCGTATCATGGCAAAAAGGGACGCTTGAATGCAACAATGCAGGGTCAACCGGCTCATTCTGCCAAAGCTGATACTTTTTAAGTAGCGCAGTTAATTGTGTTAAATAGAGTTGGGTTTGCTCAGTCATAATCACCCTTTACTTTGTATATTGCACAATTATACCCTGTTCCCTCAACAGTCGCTATGGCGTATAATTAGCGTAATTTTGTAGTAAAAACAGTTGGAAATTCATGAGTGAACATATAGCCACATTAGGCCAGCTTTTAGACGGTGCAGGAACTCAATGGCGTGCTTTTGATATTGGCAGGCATATTACCAAGCTTGATAAACAACAATTTTTAGCTGTTGAACAAGCACAAGTTCCTTACCCTTACCCATTAGCAGGCCATGCATGGCTAGCGATTCAATTTTGGGACAGTAAAGCTAGCAAAGAACCCTATGTGTGGTTTTTAAAATTCCCACTTGATGAACAAAGTAAACTCGTTAGTGCCAGCCGCGACCACTTTGCAGACATGGTAATTCAAGCACTAGGAACAGAAATTACCGGCGAACAAGCCGATGGCAAACTCGATAATAACCCTTACGTATTTACTCCTAATGCTAATAAATTAGCGGCGTTTAATGCACAAGTTAAAGTGTTATTAAAACAACCAGCCTCACAGTATTATGAGCATGCCCAGCTTTATTTTAGTGGCCAGATTGGTTTTGATAATTGGCAAAGTGTGGCGCTACAAGGCATTGCTGATTTTGCTTATCGCCTCAACAGTGCTGATAACTTAAAACACTTACACGCTGCGTGGCCTAATTTACCTGTTGAAGTATTACAACCATTAAGCGCAATGCTTGAACACATCGAAATACCACCCACGTTAAGTGAGTTATTGTTAAGTTATGGACAAACCGCCCTTAAGAATAATGATGTGGTTACGGCTTCTGCCGCGCTTCGCGCCATATCATCAGGGCAAGCAACAGGGCTTAGCGCACAACTGGTTGACTGCGCTTTAGAATCTACGCTTGGGCAAGACTCAGACATTTTATTAACTATTGCAGGTCGCTGCTTTAAACAATTAGAAGAGCCACAGCGTTTGCATGTATTTATGGATAACTGTGCGCACCATGAGAAAATAGCTGAGTTATTTCCCAGCATTTTTGCAGATTTAGTTGCAATTCCAACTATTCGCCCACATTTATTAGCATTACTACGTAAAGAAAACAGAAGCGAGACGTTAGCTCGCGCAATTGGAAGGTTATTCTCTTAAATGGCTAGTTTATGGACGTTCATACTTATTGGGGCTGTAATTTATTTTTTTTGGCTAAATCGTAAAATAGCCGAAGCAGCGAACGTTCATGCCAAACGCCAAAGTGAGCAATTGCAGGTACAACTAATGAGTGTGGCTTGTAGCAAGCGTCGGTTTGGCATTTTAAAAAGTGGTAAACCGGGCATGAAAAGCGAATTTATTTTTGAATTTTCAAGCGATGGTGAAAATGCTTATCAGGGAGTGTTAATCATGGAAGATGAAAAGCTAAAAAGTGTGGTTGTGCCACCACATAAGATATAATTTTTGTAAACAAAAAACCAAGGCGTAACCTCAGTTACGCCCTAATTGCCAACATCCTGTAAGGTATCCTTTACCTGATCCTTGTTTATCATCCACTGAACGAGCAAACTACCGTGTTAGCCCTCCATTGCATCCTGCAATATCCTCTTGCCGCCTTGGCCGTCCTGCGTAAACTAACGCTCCTGCAATATCCTATCGCATCATCCTTGGTATCCTTTAAATAGCTCCTAGCTATTTTAGTACTTCATGTACTTCCTGTTTCATCCTTGCATCCGTGTTAACTTGTCCTTTACGCTTCCTGCTAGTCACTACTATGCTGCCTGATTCCATATCCATGGCATTAGCTCAGTCATTGAGCTATGTCGTCTTGACAAAGTAAAGTTTAAACCAAACGGCTGGGTATAATAGTGAGGAAAACTAAAAAATTTAATGTCACAAAATTGAAAAAACTAAAATAGCTATAAATAACAGAAGCTTGATGCTTATAAACGGATAAATAATGGATTTAAACTGACAAAGAGCACACTAATGTAGGATATATCTCACACTGGTGTGCCCGATTTGGAACATAGGCTTACAGATACGCCATTATGAACAACTACCTTTATTGAGCATTAGCAACTTTAAATAGTAATTCACCCTTAACTTGGTTAAATGAAAGTTGTTTAAAGTGCTCAAAGCCTTGCGATTTAAAAAATTTCGTATGCTCGTCACGAGTCACAAATACCGCTATACCAGAAGACTCAGGATTATCGTGTATTAAGCCATCTAAACCTTTAAGTAAAGTGCGACCAAACCCTTGCCCGTGAAAGTGTGGATCAACCGCAATAAACGCTAAAAAGTAATAATTCCCTTGCGGCTTTAAGGCGTCACGAATGGTTTTTTCTTTTTCAATTAATTGATTCGTTTGTAAATAACCTGCACTTAGCATCAGTTTTAATCGCCAATGCCAATAACGCTCAGCTTGTAATTGGCTATTTGACGCAAACACACAGGCAACCGCTTTTAATTTATCATTGCGGTAAAGGCCGATTAAAGGCTGCTTCTCTTGCCAAAAGCTACTGAGCTCTTCACGGATAAGTGCACGTAATTTTTTTTCATAATCGAGCGGGTTGTCTTCGTTATACCCTAGCAGTGTTTGTAAAATAGGATCGTTTTGATATGCCTGATATATCAGGCTGGCTGCTGTGCTTATATCCTCTGGTGCAATATGCTGAACACTAAAGGCGTCTGTCGATTCTGCTGTGGCTGTCATTTTATTTCCTTTGTTATTTTACACCCCCATCGTTACGCCAAGTAACGCATAAGGGATTAATTTTGAACTACAACGATGACCAAATGCTTATATAACTATATACCTAAGTGAGACAAATAAGCGAATTTACATTTTAGTTAGTACGCTCATCCACTGCATTGAGTCAGATCATGCTTTAGCGACTTACTATTGAGTAAATAAAGCATAGATTCAGTAAGGGTTAAACTGGCTAGATATACCATTCCCCCCTAGAGTTAATACATATTAATTCATTTAGGAGCATTATTATGGATACAACAAAACATACTATTAATACCTTGTTCGCCCAACTAGGACTGCCGGATTCGGATGCGCAAATAGATGCATTTATTGCCTCGCACTCCATTGCCGATACAACCTTGTTGCAAGATGCTCCCTTTTGGGATGAAGCCCAACAACATTTTATTGCCGAATCGCTAGCGGTTGATGGCGATTGGAGTGAAGTAATTGATGAACTAGACGTACGTCTTCGTCAAAAATAATTAATTTTATGGCGCATTTTAATGTGCCTTAGCCACTTTATTGATACCATACCCGCTCGCAGCGTCAATGTTGCGAGCTTACTTTATAAAAGAGTTATAATTGAATGAATGCTGCTGTATTTGAAGCTATTAAAGTCCTTCTTGATGAAGGCAAAGTTCCCACTGTTGCACTAACTAAAAGTCGTTTAACAACACCGACCCCAATGCCGGTTATTATTGCTGCGGTGAGTCAATATAAGAATAATCCTGATTCAATTTATAATTTAATGAAAACCCCAAAGCAAAGTGCCAGTAATGAAGGTCAAAACAGCTCTCAATTAGATAGAATTGAGCAAAAGTTAGATCAATTACTTACACTGCTCGCGCCAAAATAATTTGAGACTATAAATGTTTGTTGTTGATTTAACATTTGATTGCTACCAAGACACCACCTTAGAGCAAGCCGAGCAAGCAATAAACCGCTTGGTAAATGCATTACGTTTTAATGGCCAAATCATTGGAGAAGAATTTCCAACGGTGTTAAAAGATGGCTATTTTATAACACGCGTTATGTGTCCGACCGAAGACGCTATGCATCCACTTAACAACAGTGAATTTGTAAAACACAGTGTTGAAAAGCTTCATGATGCAGGCTTGTTAGCACCTAAAGTGAAAATAATAGGTCAAGACATTCATTCAAACGGCGCCGATGGTTGTAAAGAGCCCTCAAGCTATATTTTATATACTACCTATGTGCACACCTGCAGCCCACTGTATTGTGGCGATGACTTTTTACCCGTTCCGCTATTTAATATTCCGGCAATTGCCAATGGCGATTATAAAACCCTGATTAAATGGCAAGAAGATTGGCAAGCATGCGATCAAATTCAAATTAATGGCGCAACTCGCTGTGAATTTCCTGCACTAGAGGAAATAGCCAGCACACAAAGTGATTTGTATCGCCGAGGTAAAGATATTAGCAAACGCATCAGCTTTTTAACTAAAAAGCCAGTTTACTATTACTTATACCGTGTAGGTGGGGTTGATAAAACCTCGGAGCTTAAGCGTAAATGCCCAAGTTGCCAAGGTGAATGGAAATTACCTGAGCCGTGGTTTGGTTTATTTGATTTTAGGTGTGAGCCGTGTGGTTTAGTGTCTAATATTTCATGGGATTTTCAATAAATCCCACGCTTAAGGTGCTATGTCTAAAACATCACACCTTAAAATTACCTTATAATTATACTGCCAACGACGCTATAAATTCACTGAGGTTTTTGGCGAGTACATAATGTGGCTTTTTACCTACATACTCTAGGCACACCTCACCTGTTTCCACTAATACCGTAACAAGTAAATCATCTTGATCAGTTAAACCAATAAAAACACTTGGCGCTTGCTTTAGCTTTCGCTTCATTAAAACATGACCCGTGATATTTTGTTGCAGTAAGTCAAAGTCATCCTCATTCCACGCTTGTAATAATTCTACTTGATGGCCATCAACGCTGGCTAAAATACTGCCAGCAAACATATGGCCATAAAACTGGCTAAGTTCATCAGGAAATTCAAGCTCTAATGCGTTAGCGAGATCAGCCAAAGAACCTGTAGGCTCTCTCACTATCGCTTGCCATTGAATCATACCGTGCTCATCGGCTGTGCCTATTTCACAAGGACTTGGCCATTGCTCATCGTGGGCGATGAGTGGCTGCTTTTGTGTATTTTTGATAGTTTTTTCACTAAAGCGTTGGTGAAGTTGGGCTAATTGCATTGCAACAGACATACTGTGAAACTCATTTAATTTAGATATAATGTCCCCATTGTAACTATTTAAGAGCAAACATGACAGATTACAGCAATTCTCCCGATCTTAAAGGCAGCGTACTTGGTCAATCTACTGAGTATGTAGATCAATACACGCCCAGCTTGCTTTTTCCTATTGCTCGCAAGCTTAATCGCGACGCGTTGAGCATTGATGAAGCCGCATTACCATTCAAAGGCCAAGATATTTGGACCGGTTACGAACTATCTTGGTTAAATACCAAAGGCAAACCACAAGTTGCGGTGGCGATATTTACTTTCGAATGTCAAAGTAGTCACATTATAGAGTCAAAGTCGTTTAAGCTTTATCTGAACAGCTTTAACCAAAGTCGCTTTGGAAGTATTGACATTGTTAAGCAACATTTAATTGACGACTTATCAAATGCGGTAAACAGTCCGGTAAAGGTAACCTTATACAGCGCTGATGATTATAATTGTATTCCTTGCACACCACTTCCTGGTGAGTGTATTGATGAGTTAGATATTGAAATAGATAACTACCATATTGACGCACATTCTTTAAAGTCACAAAGCGATAAAGTGGTTAGCGAAACCTTGCATAGCCACTTACTTAAATCAAACTGTTTAATTACTTCGCAACCGGATTGGGCCAGCATTATTATTCGTTATACTGGTGAGCAAGTGTGTCGTGAGTCATTATTACGCTATTTAATTTCGTTCAGGACCCATAATGAGTTCCATGAGCAATGTGTAGAGCGTATTTACAGCGACCTAACCACTCAATTGAATATTAAAGAGCTTGAAGTTTACGCGCGCTATACGCGTCGTGGCGGCCTTGATATTAATCCATATCGCTCAACGCATCATAACGATACCCCTTTTGCGGTAAAAATAAACCGTCAATAAGCTAAACAAAAAAGGAGCCTGAGGCTCCTTTTTTTAATCGTTAAGTTGCTTAGTTGGTACAGGCATTCCACACACATCAATGTAATTATGGCTATACGCAAACCATTCCTCACTACGACTACCTCGTGCTGAAATTAACTGTTTAAATGCATCTGAGTCTGTTTTCATTACTTTAAATCGGCTGTGATCGCTGCTAACGTCGGCTAATACTTGTAAATCTGTAATAGGATTAAACTCGCTACCACCTTTAGGTGTGCGCGCTAGCTGATGAAAATGTGCCATACCTGTAAGTACTCGCCCAAATACGGTGATATTTTTGTCTAAATAACGTGGACCTTGCCCTATGGTGACAAAAAATTCCGTGCTGGCACTATTAATATCGTTGCCGCGCGCCATTGCAAATACACCATGGCAATGAATTTGCCATGTTTGATCACGTGTTTCATTTTGCGCCACCGCAAAACCATTTAAAAATCCGGTTATTGGTGCATAACCATCCCTACCCATTTCAGTTATCATAAGCGGCTTATTCGTGGTTAAATAAAACTCGGCAGGTACTGTGCTATTTTTGGTTTTAGTTAACTTTTTACCCGTGCTATCACCACCTTGAGCAACAAACCCTTCCACAAAACGATAAATATGAGTGCCCTGATAAAAGCCCTGTCGTGCCAATTTTTTAATATTAGCACTGTGTTTTGGCGCAAGCGCTGGATTGAGCTCAATATACGCAGCACCGGTAGGTAGGGTTAGTTTTAAAATATTCTCAGGATCAACCCATCGCCATTGCTCATCTGTTGTAGCAGCAATAATCTCACTACTGGTTAGGCTTTTAACTGGCGTTGATGGCAAAGTGCTTTGCTGGACACATCCGCCGAGCAAAGCCGACGCTATAATAGTGATTACGAATTTTTTCATACCTTTTCCTTTTTATTATTGGTATTGGTAGATAAAGGTTAATCCCAATTGAATTTATACAGTATGTCGACATTTTGATACAGGCCACTGGTTATTTCTATATATAACTTCGACATTAGCTGATAACGCACTGCCACTTCACTGAGCGACTCAAATACCCCCACGCTATATTTAACCTGCAAACTCGGTGCTAAATAACCTGATATTTCTACCTTTGTTTGCTCGCCACTACCTTTAGAGCTTAAGCTCACATCTGACAAGCCAAACGATTCACCGACTTTAGACACTAAGCTTTCGCTTCGGCTCACTCCTTGAGAAAGTAGTAATTGAGTTAACATTGCATCCGTTGAACTGTCGCCCTCCCCTAATGGTTGACCATTCAGCAAATACGCTAGGGCTTGTGCTTGGTCCATGCCCGGCTCTGAAAATACTTTTAAATTTGGCTGCTCAACACTGCCAGTTAAAGTAACACCTGCAATAACACCATCGGCGGTATTATTTGGGTTGCGAATAGCTTTAATATTTAAATGAGGCTTATCTATTGCGCCACTGAAACCAATTTGCCCGGTTCTAATTATTAAGTCTTGACCAAATGCCAAGTAAGTTCCTTCAATTAAATTAAGCTCACCAATGGCAATAATGGGTGAGTCTTGGCTCATTTTGATATCCATATCACCCACTACTTTTGACTCAAGTCCAAATGAGGCTACTCTGACATCATTTTTAACCGTTACTTTTAAATCAATATCGTAGTTATATGGGGCTTTTTTAGTATTTTGCGTAGTTTGATCCAAAATTATTTCATCATCACTAACCTGTACAGCCCCCTCTGGCAGCTCTTCAATTTCTATTCGACCATAAGGCACTACAACATCACCTGCCAGCTTAAGTGCATTGTCAGCTAAACTTATTTTTAACTCTGGTGATACTTTAAACACCACGCCTTGTTGCGCTCTTACAAAAAACTCACTGCCGACTACATTCATATTTACAGCTGGTTGTTCACCTTGCCAATCAACATTCCCCGTTAATTTTACCTGTCCGCCTTGAGGGTCATTTAAATCTCCCTCAATGGTGGCGTTGGATTTATTAAACGCCACATTAATGTTCGAGTTTTTAAGGGCAACAGGCAGTTGTTCACCTTCTAGGTTGATATTCTCTATGTTTAAATTTCCCTCTAACAAAGGATCTTTTAGTGTGCCTGCTAATGCAACTTGCCCACGAATGGCGCCATTAAGCTGCTCGAACGTATTTAAAAATGGCTGTATATCAGACAATAAAATTTTATCAATTTGAATATTACCGTTAAGCGTTTGCTTATTTTGAATATCATCAATATTAACTTTAGTCGTTACTTTACCCAAAACACTCGATTCTATATTAGCTTCTATTTGGCCAACCTTAGCATCAGAAAAAGCGCTTATGTTTAGCGTTTCTATAGGTAGCTTAAATCGATCTTCTTCGTTAATAAGTACCGCGTTAAGCCCTGATGAATTTAAATTAGCGCGTAGAGTTTTAAGTGTGCCTGCTTGCCAATTAGCAGCAAAGTCTCCCGCTATATCACCACGTGTTATTACATTCTCTGGTAACCAATGTTTTAGCTCTCGCAATGCAAAATTGGCCAGTTTTACGTTAAGCTGGCCTAATTCGCGGGTTTGATTCAATCTATCAATACATAACTTACTATTACTCGATTGCCAACAATGCGCACTCACATCAAAGTCGCCCGTTTTCGAATTTATAGTTACGGCTATATCTTTAGCATTTTCAAAGCTAAGCGTTTTATCACTTACACTAATATTACTGAGTTCACCTTGCCAAATCGCGTTAGCAAGTTTGCCATTTAGTTCAAACGAGGCAGCCCCAGCATCAGCATCAATAGATGCACTCAATTGATGATCGGTTTTATCACCACTGCCGACTATTTCCACTTTATTAATTTGATGATTCATAACACGCGCTGAATCAAGACTAACGCTGATATCTGTTTGCCAATCGGTAGCGGTGTCTAACTGTGCTTTTAACGCCAACTTATTAATATTAATTTCGTCATAAATAAACTGCTCTAGCTTTAACGCTAAATCAACTGCAGGCGTCAACCGCTCGCCTCTTATACTTAAATCGGCTTTACCGTTAGCAATAAACGGAAGCTTTGCATCATCATTACTTTGCAGCGCAATAGCCCCATTAATCTGCCATTGCTGATCAACTTCGCCGGTTAAGGTTAACCTGTTTGTGCCGCTGCTAAGGTTAAATTTATTTACAGTGGCTTTAAGTTCATCATTTAAGTTAAATTGAGCAGCAAAATTAAGCGGTACATCATTTAGTAACCCGCTTAATTGGGTGTCATCCATACTTAATTTCCAGCTATTTGAACTGGTAACAAATGCCCCTTTAAACTGCCCTGAAATATCACTGGTAAGTGTGTCAGTGAGGTATTGCGCTTTTAAACTCGATAGCGCCCCGCTAAAGTTAGCACTAACCCCACTTTGCCAGTCGATATTCGCTTGGATAGTAGCTTGGCTCTCATTCGCTTTAAGGGCTAACTTTTTTAAGTGTGCTTCGCTCAGTGAGCCATTAATTTGACTGTTAAAATTCACAGTTGGATAAGCACCTAACTGACTATTACCAAATAACGATAACTGATAATCGTTAGCATTGCCTTGCGCGGTTAATTTTACGTCGGTTATCTTTAACTCTTTACTTGCTGTTTCGATAATCCACTGCTCTGCACCGCCATTGATACTAAATGGATAATTTGGTTGTTTGAGATTAGCCGTAGCAGCAAGTTGGAAAGGAAATGATTCACTGCTTTTTATATCTACATTGAGCTTTTCTAAGTCTCCGCCTATTTGCATATTGGCATCATAACCATGCCCTTTTAGACTGATATCGCCATTAATTGGTAAGCGGCCTTTAAGCTTTGCGTTAAGTGCAGTATTAAGCTGCCACTGCTGATAATTTGCAGACAATGAAGCAACGTTAATCTCAGAACCTATTAGCTTCATTTGTAGCGCAATATTATTTACCACATTTTGCTGTGCATTCTGCTCCACTGTGAACTGCGCAATATTAAACTGTTCTAGGTAAATATTGAGTGGCGACATAAATGCGATATTAGGTAATGCTGGTAACTCAGTAATTGGGGTAGAACTGGCTGTATTTTCACCAGACTGCTCTTTTAACGCGATTAAAACACTCGGAATATTCACGTTTTTAATTTGAATATCAGCACCTTGTGCCTTTGCAGCAATCTCCATATTATTAACAACTACGTTTGCACTTGTGTGATTTAACACAAACTCACTGACCGCTAAACGCTTAAGTGCAATATTAAATGGCAAACTGATTTGTTCCAACGGTTCGTTAGATGTATCAGGAGAATTAGATGACGATGCTGGTAAGTTTAGTTTTATAGACCGGGCACTTAAGTTATCAATACACATACCATCACAGTGCCACCAAAATAAATCTAGTTTAAGCTGCTGAGCATCAAGTAATAAACCGTCACGCTCAAAGCGAAAATTAAACGCATCATTATATAAAAAACGCCCGCTTTTTATTTCAATTTTTAAGCCGTCAACTAACTTATTGGCGCTATAAGCAATTAGCTGGTTACCTGGAGCTGTAAAAACAACGCAAAACAATGTCACTAATACAGCAACAACTAAGGTGCTAAGTGCTGCAGTGACTTTTTTAAATACAGACATTAAATTTCCGGCCCTATGGTAATACTTAAACGAGTGCTTTTGCTTTCTTTAGTGAGTCCCCACGCATGATCTATTCTTATTGGCCCTATAGGCGTTAAATAACGAAAACCAAAACCTGCACCAACTTCAAATTGCTCAGAAAAATCATTGGTTGCCGTCCCCCCATCAACAAACAAGGCTGCTCGCCAGTTTTTGGCAAATTGATAATTATATTCAGCAGTCGTCGCGATCAAATATTTACCACCGATGCGATCCCCATTGTCATTTTCTGGTGAGATTGATTGATAAGCAAAGCCGCGCACACTTTGATCGCCACCAGCATAAAACCTTAATGAATATGGAACATTGTTAATATCGTCAACTAACATGGCCCCTAAGTTTGCTTTTAAAAACACAAGGTGCTTATTAAGATAAGTGCGCAACCATGCATGCTGTAATTGCACCCTAACAATATTGGTACTAGAGAGTACACTATCGAGACCAAACTCTGCTGATATAGACCACTGCTCTCCCGAATAAGGGGTGGTACCTCCCTTCGATTGCTTTCGGGCATAACTGACACCTGGTAATAACATTTCTGTGGTGCGTTCTAGCCCGTCGCCAATCCGATAGGTTTCTTGCTCGCGCCTGATAAATGCAGTTCTTATCCATTTTTGCTCGGTGAGCCATTGCCTTTGCAACTGCGCGGTTAAAATTTCACTGTAAATATTGTCGGCTAATTCATCTTCGAGCTTATAGCCTGCTGATAAACGCCATAAATCATCATTCGGATTATTAACAGGGATGGTATACGCCATAGAAATATCTTGTTGTTTTTTTGCAATATTAAGATTGCTTTCTAGGTAGTGTCCTTGCTCCGTGATCCATGGTTTACTCCACTTAAACCGTACCTTTGGACCCAGTTCGGTATTGAACCCGCCACCAATTTCGTAGCTATTTGCGGGCTTATGTAATACGTCCACTTTAATAGGCACTTGGCTGTTTTTTCTAGCTGAAATATCAGCGTAAACACGCACGCTTGTAAAATAAGGAGTGCTCGATAAATCTAGGTTGTAGTCAGCAATCTTAGATGCTTTATAGTGCTCACCCATTTCAAACGGAGCTAAAGAGCGAATGTATTTTTCTGCTGGGCTTTGATTGGTAATTAACACATCGCCAAAACGATAACGTATACCACTTTCAATGGTGAAGGTAATAATAGCGCTGTGTTTTTTTAATGACACTTCAAATTTTCGGGCAGGCCATTTTGCGTCAAAGTAACCATGCTCCAACAAAACGGATTCAATTTTTTTGTAGGCTGCGCTATACATTCCATGATTTAAAATGTCGCCTTGCTTTAACTCTAAACTTTCAATAACTTGCTGAATTAATGGGTCATGTTTAGCTTCCCCGTTAACGCTAATATTAAGCGTCTCAATACGGGTTGCGGAGCCGCGCTCAATAGTCGCAACAAGCTCATGCTCATCTTTATTAAAATCGATAGTCACATTTGAACTGTAATAACCTAATGCCTTTAAGCTATCTTCAACTTGCGATTTAGCGTAACGACGCAGTGAGCGCGTTGGTTTTTCACCCACTAAAGGTTTTAAATAAAGAGCAACGTTGTTTTCTAACTCTCCACTAATTCCTTTTATTTCATAATCTTCAATTATATTGTCAGCTGCAATAGCGAAAAAGCTCAAAAATAAGCAAAAACAAATAACGGATTTTAAAAACTGATTGAACAAGTAATCATCCTTACTATGTACCCATAAAAAACAACAAATTAACGACACAATAATAGCATAGCGATAATGAGCCTAACATTAACTTAATCATTATCAGCGTCTAAAATATTAGCTGGCTCTATGCGAATCTTTTAAACCGCTTTGAGCTTAACTAAAAATTCTTGCGCTTTAATGATTTATTTTGGTTACAATAGCGCTAATGAGTAAACACTAATTTTATGAGTTTTAAATGCAATTTCCTGATGATGATAATGGCCAGCTTCTTGCTGAAATTTCCGCCGCCGGTGTAGATTTAAGTAAAATGCAACAAATTGATTTTTACATTTTATTTGAACAACAGGCTGATGCCGAAAAATTTGCAACTGAGATTGTAAACGATGCATTAGTGCAAACTGCTGATGTTGAGAAATGTAAAGATACCGGTGTTTGGGAGGTAATAGCCCATGTACAAATGGTTCCAGAGCATGCACTTTTAGGCCAAGCAGAACAATATATTGAAAGTATCGCTAATAGCTTAAATGGTTATGGCGATGGTTGGGGATTAGACGCAGAAGAAGTATAACCCTAATTTCATGATGAATGAGATATCCAGCTTAGCCTATCGGCTTAGCTGGTTTGCTTTTCTAAAGCTGCCTTTATAATCAAAAAGTTTATCTGCCACTTTCCAGCCATACTTTTTACTTTTTCGAGCAATCACAAAATCCGGTGGTATTAAATCAAACTGGGCTTTTATAACTTGCTCTGCACTGATAAATTCAATTGGTGACTGTCCCTGCCCTACACGCTTACCAAATTGCTTATTAAAGTAATACTGTGATCCTTTGTTTGCTAAATCAAAAACTTCATCACAACTGGCTCCGTCTTCATCAAAATAAGTAACTTTTAACAATTGCTCTTTAAGTTTAGTCACACTCAAGCCACTACAACGAAGGACTAATGCATCTTTAAGGTTTAAGGCATTACGAAGCTTATCATCAGGATCGGCCATCACAGCACCACAGTCATGGCATTTTCGAGCAGCAATATCATTTTGTGCGCCGCACTGCTCACACTCTTTAAAACGAAAACGATAATCGCATTGCTCGCTTACCCCATTATCGTCTTCCAATAAGCCTTGGCAACGCCTACCAAAGTGCTCGATTACTTTGCCATCAGCGTCTGTTTTACCCCAAAATATATTGGCAAAGCCACACCCAGGACACAGCACTTGCACGGGTTCATTATCACTATCGCCTTTTTTATCACCCACCTCTGGGTAAAATAAATCAAAGCCATTGCCCGCATAGTCAATTACTAAACAATCATCTTTACCCTCAGCCAACCTTAAACCTCTACCGACAATTTGCTGGTATAAACTTACTGACTCTGTGGGCCGTAAAATAGCAATAAAATCAACATGGGGGGCATCAAAGCCGGTTGTAAGAACCGATATATTCACTAAATACTTTACTTTTTTAGCTTTGAATTGTTTAATTATTTTATCGCGTTCGCTATTCGGTGTATCTCCGGTGATCAGCGCACTTTGATCCTCGGGAAAATAAGTCATTATCTCTTGTGCATGCATAACCGTAGCTGCAAATATCATCACGCCATGGCGGTTCTCACTATATTGAATAACTTGCTGTAAAATTGTTTGAGTTGCACGGGTCGATTTTTTTAACAGCGCATTCATATCCTCATTACTATACTGCCCAAATGCATTGCTAGTTAAAGATGAAAAGTCATAATGGCTAATTGCAGCATCAACCTCTTTAGGGGGAGTTAAGTAGTTATGCTTGATCATATAACGCAAAGGTAATTCAAAAATACAGCGTTTGAATGGGCTTTCCTTATTACCACGCACAAAGCCATGATAATGATGCTGATAAATCCAGCCTAGCCCTAGTCGGTAAGGCGTCGCGGTTAAACCTAATACTTTTAATTCAGGGTTGTGAGATTTAAGTGCATTAATAACTTTTCCGTATTGGCTTTTCTTTTCGCCATTTACTCTGTGACACTCATCAATAATAAGTAATGAGTAGTGCTCATTAAGTTTATTTAGATTACGCGATAACGACTGCACACTGGCAAAGGTAACTTGGTGGGTTAACGATTTCTCTTTGAGACCTGCGGAAAATATACTCGCCTCAAGACCAAAGCTTTTATATTTTTGAGCATTTTGCTCCACTAATTCTTTTACGTGCGCCAACACCAATATTTTTTGTTTAGCAATACGCGCAAGTTCAGCTATCACCAAACTTTTACCCGCACCTGTAGGTAAAACAATAACAGCAGGTTCGTTAGTTTTTCTAAAATGTAAAACGGTACGTTCAACCGCTTCGCTCTGGTAGGGTCTGAGGGTGTAGGTCATAAGTCTAGGATGATCAAAAAAATGGATATTAGCAAAAAATTTGGGAAAAACTAAAAAAAAAGCCACGGTATACACCGTGGCTTTTTAATATGTTGTACTTAAATTAGAACTTAGTAGTAAAGTTCAACTGTAAATAACGACCTGTTACATCATAAGCTTCTGATACTGTATTAATACCAGTGCCGCCATTTGATGAACTTTGGTTCGCAACTGGTGGTTGCTTATCGAATAAGTTACGAACAGTTAATGTAACACTTGTGTTATCAGTAAAGTTATAACCTGCTGATACATCATGATAAACAACAGATGGGAAGTTATTATACTTCTCTAACGGTGTAAAATCAGTGTAGTTAAAGTTAGCACCTTCAACACTATCTACTGAGCGATCCCAGTAGCGCATACGCCATGAAACATTTAAATCTTCCATGCCATAAGTTAGGTTTAGGTTAGCTCTGTTATCTGGTGTAAGTACCTCACCAGCGTATTCAACTGTTTCGCCACTTTCAATACCTGTAGTATCGTATTTGCTTAAGTGGTTCCAAATTAAGTTAGCTCCAAAAGCACCATACTCTGTATCTAATTTGTATGCTAATTCAATATCTACGCCTGAAGTTTCGATGTTATTTTCGTTACCAGTACCTGAATTAACTTCTACTAATGCACCGTTCGCATCACGTAATGCGTTACCACCACAAGATGGGTCAAAGTTAGCTGAACTAACATCAAAACAACGATTAAGTACAGTAGTACGACTAGTACTTGATATTGCATCTTCTACTGAAATATCATAATAATCAACAGTTAAAGAAAGCTCTTCTGTCATCTGCCAAACAACACCTACACTGTATGTGTCAGCAGTTTCTTCTTTAACATTCTCGTTACCGCCAATAAAACCACCAGCGCTTTGAGCTTCGATCTGTGTAAGCTCAAATTTTCCATCAGCTGCTACACGCGCGGCAACTTCAGGAATTGACAAACAGTTTTGAGCTGCATTACCTGTGTCAGAAGCAGTAACGCCGCTACACGGATCTGTTACACCAGCAAAAGTCTCACTTCGACCACCGAATAAATCTGCAATATTAGGTGTGCGGATTGCTGTTGCAGCAGAAGCACGGAATTTAAGCGTATCTAATGGAGAGTACTGAATACCAGCATTCCATGTTGTCTGACCGCCAACAATTTCATGGTCTGAATAGCGAGCAGCTAAATCAACTTCAAGGTTGTCAAGTATTGGTAGAATTGTTTCAGCGTAGTAATCATTTGAGTAGTAACTACCATCTGTTGGTAACGACTTATTAGTACTAGAAGCACCCGTTTGAGCTAAATCACCAGGGTTAAAGAAACCACTTTCAAAACGGTGCTCTGCACCAAATGCAACTCCTACAAAACCACCAGGAAGCTCGATTGGTAATTGACCAACAAGTGATGCTGAAACAATAAATTGTTCAGTTTGACCAGCGATTTTTGCAGGCACTTTAATATAATCAACTGCTTCTTGAGATACTGTACCAGCGCCGAACAAATTAAGCGGTACACAGCCCTGTAAAATAGCAAGGTCGTCAGCACATTGTAGTGTGCCATCTGCATTCTCTACAACGTCAAATGCTTTGGCTGCTCTCTCGATATTAACTTGACCACCGCTGTCTTGACGTTGGTCTGTTTTACCCCAAGAAACATAAGTATTCAAAGACCAGTCATCATTTATAAACCAGTCAAAGCCAGTTGCGATACGGATTGTATCACGCTCTAAATCTGTAGAACGAGGACCAAACTCAACCATACGGCGAACCAGATTAGGGATATTATCATCCATAGTTAAATCAGGGTTAGCAGCCATTAAGTTTTGACGTAACAAATCAGGAATCATTGGGTTACTTAGCTTGATCCCGCCTACACCACCTCGTTCTGGAATAAACACATCATTAGTAGCGAATGGTGTTGGTTCAATTGTTGAACCATAAGTTTTTGAAGAGTTCCAGTTCATTTCAGCAAAAAATTGAACCTCATCATTAATATCTTGCTTGATATTTAGAGCTGCATATTTTCTTTCTAATGGTGTTACAAGCTGGCGAAAAGCTGCACGGTTAAAGGCTTCACCACCTTCAAGTCCTTGATAAGGTGTACCATCACCATTAAAACTACCAATACGTCCTTGAGGAGGGTAAGATGAGAATACTTTGTCTACGTACTCATTACCATTTTCATCAAGTAATATCGCTTCGTCAAACTCTGAAAAAGCACGGTCTGCAGGCTTTAGGCCTTTATCATCATCGTAACCAAAAGATGCTGTTACATTACCTGTGCTCCAGCTGTTACCAGCGGTTAAGCTTAATGAATACTTTTCGCGGTCACCCTCAGATGAAATACCAGTTTGTGCATTAACTTCAACACCTTCAACATTGTTACGGGTAATAATATTAACTACACCAGCAACAGCATCAGTACCATAAACCGCTGAAGATGCGCTTTTAAGGATATCAATGCGCTCAATCATAGATGCTGGAATAGAGTTTAAATCTACTGCGTAACCACTAGAAGGCGAACGGCCAGATACAAATCGACGACCATTAACTAATACAAGTGTTCTTGACTCACCAAGGTTACGAAGCGATGTTGTATTTAGACCAACACCAGAAGTGCTAAATGATGAATTAGATTGGTCTGCACCAGCAATTGTTACTGGAGACTGATTTAAGATATCAGAAACATTGATAGCACCCATTGCTACTATATCTGAACGACCAATTGTAGTAATTGGAACCGTAGTTTCTATATCAGTACGCTTGATACGTGAACCTGTAACCTGAATACGTTCAACTTTTTCAGCGCCTTCTTCTGCAGCAATTGTGCTTGCTGAGAAAGCAGCAGTAGAAGCTGCACCAAAAGCGATCGCTAAACGAACTGCTTTTGAAACTTTGTTATTTAACATTTGATTCTCCCTAGAATACTATTTGTTTTTTTATTTTTGACCACTTTTGTTAATTAAATTGTGATCATGCCCTAGATGATAATACTTTGACCACAACACGGTCAACATTAAATTAACCTTAAAAACACTTTAAGTGACGTCTCGTTATCATTTTTAAGTTTATTTGGTTCGCTTTTTAAGCTTTCTTTTGGATTTGATTTAAAAACAACCTAAAAATAAAAAGATAAGCACTTGATTTAAATGGAAATTATTAATTTATGTTAGATTTTTATTTTGTAGTGAT
>NZ_JASDDF010000022.1:66058-85994 GCF_030407535.1 Pseudoalteromonas sp. APC 3224
ACAATTCTGTAATCATGATCACAAATGTTAACTTTAAAATTTACAATTTTTATGCGAAATAGGAACTTATAATCGAAAAAAAACCTACAAAGCACCTATTTTTCTCATAGCTAAGTTAAAATAATGTAGCTTGAGTAGATTCAGTTGATGTGTTTAAAGCGCTTAATATCATTTGCGCTACGGGTTCAAGCTGTCTTTGGATATATAAGGGGTAATTAAGGGGGTTTTTACCGGTATAAAGCTCAGCGCCGGATACTGCGTAAATATATTCGATTACTTGCCCGCGTTTTATTTCAAACTCAGGATGGCTCGCTTTGTGTTTTTTAACTGCTTGAACGTGAGGTGGGATATTTTTAATATAATCGCTAAGGTGCTGCCCTAAACGCTTTCTATATACTAATTTACGGTCAAACTCACCATTATAAAGCTTTTGAGTGTAGCTATTTATAATATCGTGCAGTTTCTGTATTTCGAAGTTGTCGGTAAATAATGTCTCGAATAACTGTGTTTGAAACTCTTGTGCAAACTCAGTCCAATCGCTACGTACTGTTTCCATACCTTTAAATACAAGTTTTTTCTCATTATTTTTAGTTACTTGCCCCACATAACGTTTTTTAGAACCTGTTTTTTTACCTCGTATAGTTGGCATAAAAAACGGACTGTAATGGGTTTCAAATTCAATTTCCAAATAGCTTTTTAAGTCATAACGCTGCTTTAATTCTACTTGCCACTTTTCGTTGATATGTCGAACAAGTTGGCAGCCAATTTCGTTACATTGCTCAGGGCTTTTATCTTTACTAAGTTTTACAAACGTAGAGTCGGTATCACCATATATCACCTCAAAACCTTGCACTTCTATCCATTTACGGGTTGTTTGCATTATTTCATGGCCACGTAAAGTGATAGAACTCGATAAGCGCGGGTCGTAAAACCGACAGCCTTTAGAGCCGAGTACACCATATAAACTATTCATAATAATTTTAATCGCTTGCGAGAGCATGAGTTGATTAGTGTCTTTGGCTTCTTGGCGAGTTTGTGTCAGGTGCTCAATTAATTTAGGCAGGTGGTGCTGCGTTCTTGAAAATAATGCCTGATTAAATCCTTCAACTGCTTGCTCTGGCTCATTTAGCCCTACGATTAAGCCTAGCGGGTCAATACAAAACGTACGCATAATTGAAGGATATAAGCTTTTAAAATCCAATACCAAAACGTTTTTATACAGCCCTGGAGTCGACTCCATCACATAGCCACCTGGGCTCTCAAATGAGAGCCCATGATCGCCTAAGTTGGGAGCAACATAACCACTGCGGTGTAATAACGGTAAGTATAAGTTTGTAAATGCGGCAACTGAGCCCCCCATGCGCTCAATTTCGAGCCCAGTGATTTGAGTTCTGACTATGGCAAATTCAAACAGCTTTAGTTTTTCGAAAATCTGATTAACCAAAATACAGTCTTGACGGTTGTAGGCAGCAAGAGCTAGCTTATCTTCATTAAATTGACGAACAATTTCTGTTAATCGGTTGTCGGTTTTTATAAATTTAGATTCGTTAAGCACCCGCTCTGCAACATTAGCTAACGAAAAGCTGTCAAATCTATAAGTGGCATTCTTCAAGGTATCAATGCCATCAATGACGCACCGCCCTGGGAGCGTTAATCGGGTGTAATGACCCTTATTAATATATAAGGGTTGATTATCTCGGCCAAAGTTTAGAGTAAGCCCTAACGACTCAGCGCGTTCTTGCAATAAACTAAAATCAAAATCAATAACATTCCAACCAACAATAACATCGGGGTCATTACTTATAATGTACTGCTGCAGCTTGGTGAGTAGGTTAATTTCGTCATAGCACCAGTCTATTTCAAATGTCGAGTCGCTCTGCAGCTGTTGCTCACCTATCATCAATACACAATCTAAACCATTTCCCACCAGTGCAACACTAAATAACACCCCGTCGCCATTGCATTCTATATCCAAAGAAACAGACTTAAGCGTTGGCGTATACTCGGTGTTTGCTTTTAGCTTTGCATCACTAATTTCAATAAAGCCGTTTTGAGCTTTGGTGTTACCGGTTACCCATACACCTCCTTTAATAAAGCGCTCCATTAAAAAGCGATCACTGTGGCGCACATCGGCTTCGTAAATTGGCATTACTTGCTCTAAAAGAGCTCTTGCAGTGTATAGGCTTTTTATATCGTTAAAGTAACAGGCAACACACTCGCTACCACTAAAGTGACAAAGCTCAACATTATTAAACTGGACGTTAACACTCGCCTTAGTCAACAAGGTATTCGCTGCCTGCTGCTGTGCTAATGGGATGAAGAATACCGCTTGCTGGTTTTCAATCGTCACTTTTATCGGGCCCTGATCAGAGCTTAGCCAGTAACACAAAGTAATACCTTGTGCATTTTTAGCCCCGTATTGTTGCCTTGATAAAATAAAGCCCTGATAGATTGCTTGTGTCAATGTTCGATCCCACTTAATATATACACTGTAATTATATACATATTTTAGGTTAATCATCACATGCTATCGAGCTCACTTAAAAAAACAATTAGACAAGTACACCAGCATGTTGCAAATAACCTAACCGATTACCGCCCTCGCAGTAGTCAAAATTATTTAGTTGCTGAAATCGCCAAAACATTAGCCGGTGAATACCATAAAAAACAACGTATTTGTGTTATTGAAGCAGGCACCGGCACCGGTAAGTCATTAGCTTACTGTCTAGGCGCTCTACCATTGGCATTAGCACAAAAAAAGAAACTGGTTATTTCTACGGCTACTGTTGCTTTGCAAGAGCAATTAATCGCTAAAGAACTGCCGTTTTTTAAAAAGCACTCAGGGCTCGATTTTAAATTTGATTTAGTAAAAGGCCGCCAACGTTATATTTGCGCTCACAAACTTCATAATGCGCTGAACAGCGATAGCCAAACTCAAATGGAGTTTATGCCTACCCTTACATCACCACTAAGTGATATGGAAACTAAGTGCTTAAAGCAACTTTACGATGCCTATGTAAACAAAAAATGGCAAGGCGATAGAGACAGCTGGGCTGATACCATTCCTGATAGGGTATGGGGACTAATTGCTTGCGATAAGCATGCTTGCCAACGCCAGATGAAAGCACACCAAACATGTCCTTTTCAACTCGCCCGCCAGCAGTTAATGCAAATGGATGTTTTAGTTATAAACCATTCGTTACTATTAGCCGATTTAGATTTAGGGGGCGGAAAAATTTTACCCGAACCCGACAATACCATTTATGTAATCGATGAAGCGCATCACCTTGCGCATATTACCCGCGATTTTTCATCTGCTGCAGCTACAATAAAAGGCACGATAGATTGGCTCGACAAACTCACTAAATTTAGTGGCAAAATGGCCAAAGTGTTAGTGGGGCAAAAAGGTATTGGGCAAAACTTTAAATTATGCGATAGCGTTAACGATGCAAACAAAGATTTAAAAGTAGTCCGCGATATTCTCGACAACGCCGATTTTGAATATTCAAAAGACGATACCTATCGCTTTGAACATGGTGAAATTCCTAAATCGCTACACGCTAAGGCAAAAGACATTAGCGAAGCCACGCTTGATGCATTACGGTGTTTGAATAAAATGCACGACACCCTCACACAAGATGTAAGCGACGGTGATATTAAACCTTATGTTGCCGACCCCATTCTGGCTGAAAGTGGGCAATACATAAATCGCTTAGAACAACTTAATAAATTATGGTTTAGTTACGCTACTAAAGGCGAAGGCACGCCGCATGCGCGTTGGATAAAACGACTTGAATATAAAAGCCATCATGATCACTTGCTTAGCGACTGCCCCATTGAGGTCGGTTACTATTTAAAAGATAAGCTGTGGAGCGAATGTGCTGGAGCCGTGCTATGTTCAGCTACCTTGAGCGCACTAGGCTCATTTGATCACTTTGCTTATGAAAGCGGTCTTGCTAAAGAAGAAGGGGTAAAGTTTATAAAAGTCCCCTCCCCGTTTGACTACCCAAAACAAGCCACTTTGCGTATTCCGACGTCAAGCATAGAGCCAACAGATAAAGAATTTAGCGATCATATTGCTAAAACATTACCCGAATATCTAAACACTAAAAAAGCCAACTTAGTGTTGTTTGCCTCTTACTGGCAAATGGACCATGTAAGTAAGTTTCTTAGAACAAAGGGATTTAACTTATTAGTACAAGGTGAAATGTCACGAGAAGCTTTACTCAAATTACATACTAAAAATATTGATGAAGGCAAAGGCAGTATTTTATTTGGCACCCAAAGCCTTTCTGAAGGACTTGATTTACCTGGTAAATATTTAGAAAACCTAATTATTACAAAAATTCCATTTGCGGTGCCCACATCGCCAATAGAAGAAGCACAAGCGGAGTTTGTGCAAAGTAAAGGCGGTAATCCGTTTTTATCTATAACCGTGCCAGACGCAGCAAAGAAATTGGTACAAAGCTGTGGTAGACTGCTGCGCAAAGAAAGTGATATTGGCACAATAATTATTTTAGATAGACGCTTAATCACCAAACGATATGGCAAAGCCATGCTCGACACCTTACCACCTTTTAAAAGACAAATAGATTACTGATGTTTGAACTTGCACTCGACCCAACAACTTGGGCTATTTTATGTGGCGTTGCACTTTTAGCAGGCTTTATTGATGCTATTGCTGGCGGTGGTGGTTTACTCACTGTACCGGCACTGTTAACGGCGGGATTACCTCCTCATTTAACGCTCGGCACTAATAAATTGGCCGCCAGTTTTGGCTCGTTAACTGCCAGTATTACCTATTATAAAAAACAATTATTTAACCCACGATTTTGGTTTGCTTCTATAATCGCCACCGCCATAGGTGCTTTATTAGGCACACTCATTGTTGATCATTTAAGCATTGAGTTTTTAAATAAGCTCTTACCCATTATTATTATTTTAGTGGCTTGCTACAGCTTATTTGGTAATTTAAGTACCACACAAAGCGACGACCTACCTGAATTAACCCGCGCAATAAAAATTAAACAGTGGCTACAAGGGTTAAGCCTAGGCTTTTTTGATGGTTTGGCGGGGCCTGGAACGGGAACTTTTTGGACTGCCTCAAACGGTATGCTTTATAAAATGAGTTTGCTACTTAATTGTGGTTTGGCGCGTTCAATGAATTTTGTTTCTAACTTTATCTCGCTGATCACCTTTGTTGCACTTGGCCATGTTAACTTTTTACTGGGAATTACAATGGGCTTCTTTATCATGCTTGGTGCATGGTTTGGCGCACATTCAGCGATTCGTTTTGGCAGTAAATTTATTCGTCCAGTATTTAATACGATGGTTATACTTTTAGCATTAAAACTAATTTACGAGGCATACTTTTAATATGCAATCTGCTGCTTTAGACAAACTACGCCAACAAGTTGCCACGCTTAAGCAACAAGCAGAGCAATTTGACAAAGCAAAGCTCTTTTCTAAAAACCGGTATATGCAGGCACAGCCGAGCCTATTTGACAGAGCCGTGTTTAGCACCAAAAGTATGAACTTAGCCGACTACGTAGTAGAAATAGAAGATGAAATAGCCAGCTTACCACCGAGCGAACACCGTCATGCATACACCTATGCACTTGAGCGTATTGCTAGTCAGGTACAAGCGGTATTTAATGTTATTAAATCGACCCCTATTTGGGTGAAAGAAAATAAAAGTCATTATAAGCCTCGTGCTAAACAGCCTGTTTATAAACAAGCGGTGCAAAAAATCATGCAATCATCCCACGAGTTATATGACGAACTTAAACAAAACCATGAATTTGAACGTCGCCTAGTACTGATGATTGAAGAGCGTAAATTGCAAATGGAAAAAGCATCGCCTGCGCAAGCACAAAAGCTTAACCAAGAAATTTTAACTACTCATG
The DNA here is from genome assembly GCF_030407535.1 of Pseudoalteromonas sp. APC 3224. Classification (GTDB taxonomy): domain Bacteria; phylum Pseudomonadota; class Gammaproteobacteria; order Enterobacterales; family Alteromonadaceae; genus Pseudoalteromonas. Next base: position 71,965 of record NZ_JASDDF010000022.1, read on the forward strand.
CACGACTCGGCCGTTGTAGAAAAGCGATTTCTGCCACCGAAGACAAAATTCAACAAGTAGAAAAACAACAGCTACGCTAATGCAGCTTTATTACCACGAACTGTACTCGCAGCTAGAGTTACCTGACCGCCATCGATTTCCAATTAAAAAGTATCAGCAGCTTAAGCATGAAATAGAGCGTTTAGGCTACACCCAATTTATTTCGCCTGCAACTACAGCGCAGTTAAGCTTATGCCATAGCTCAGATTATATTGCTGACTTTTTAAACGGGTCGTTGACTGACAAAGCGGTGAAGAAAATGGGATTTCCTCACTCTCCTGAACTTGTTGAGCGAACACTTTACTCTGTTGGTTCCAGCATTCAAGCCGCTGAAAGTGCAATTAAAAGTGGTTTAGCGGCGAATTTAAGTGGCGGCTACCACCATGCTTATAGCAATTACGGCAGTGGCTTTTGTATTTTTAATGATTTAGCCATTGCGGCAGCGCATCTTATTTCAACAGAGAAAGCCGACACCGTATTAATATTTGATTGTGACGTACACCAAGGTGACGGTACCGCGCAAATAACCCAACATCACGAGCAGATAATTAGTTGTTCAATTCACTGTGAACAAAACTTTCCTCGGCAAAAACAGCACTCAAACTACGACTTTGGCTTACCTGCAAACACCACAGATGCAGAGTATTTAACAACACTAGAGCAAGCTCTTGAGTTATGTGTTCGTCTGCACCAGCCTGATATTATTTTATATAATGCGGGCGCCGATATTTACACCAAAGACGAACTCGGCTTATTTGATGTTTCCTTAGCTGGTGTATATGAGCGCGATTTTACCGTTCTTAACTTTTGTAAGCAGCGAAACATACCGCTGATGTGCGCTTTAGGTGGCGGTTATCAACGCAACATCAACAATTTAGTTAGCGTCCATAAGCAACTATTTAAAGCGGCTCTCGATTTATAACAATCCTTGGTATAGACTCATTACAGACAATAAAAAAGAGTGACAGGAATATGCGATTAGATGACGACATACACAATTTTTACGAAAAACTCGTTTTAGAAGAAATAGAAAAACGTAAACTTAATGAACGTTACAATGACGATGTAATGGCTGACTTTTGCTGCACCGTTCTCAATCAATTACCACCCCGCTATATTCGTTACGATGTAGATATGGCGTTTTATTTAACTCAAACAGATCGTTTAGATATGCAGCAACGCGTAGAAGTTGCCATTAATTTTGCGATTGATCAAATAGCTAAAAAGAAAGCGCTCCATGAGTAACCCACTAGAAGAAGCTCCTACACACGTGAAACTGGCTGTTGATTTAATTATGATTTTAGAGCAACACGATGTAGAGCCAGAAGAAGTATTAAAAGCGCTCGATATCGTAAAAAGTGACTTTGAAAATAAAGTAACAAAGCGCACTTAGCGCTTTTTACTTCCTAAACGCAAACCCTATTTGTAGATTGTTGTACCAGTAACAATAACTGCGCGGCCGCTTTAGCATCATCTAATGCACGGTGATGGTTAGTTAAATCTAAATTAAAGTGTGCAGATAAATTCCCCAGTGAGTACGACTTTAATCCCTTAAATGCTTTACGTGATTCAACAACGGTACATAGTTTTGGCATTTTAAAGTTGATTCCCAGCCCCTCAAGCTCTTTTTTAATAAAGCCATAATCAAAATTAACATTGTGAGCGACAAAAATACTACCCGAAAGCTTATCTAATAAAGTCGAAGCAATGTCGCTAAATATAGGCGCATCACTTACCATGGCGTCGTTGATACCGGTTAGTTTAGTAATAAAACGAGGGATAGGCCGCTCTGGGTTTATCAGCGTAGTCCATGTATCAATAATGTTGCCTTGCTGTATTTTAACAACACCAATTTCGGTAATTCGGTTCCCCCCTTTTAGGCCCCCTGTTGTTTCAATATCTACCACACTATAAATCCGCTTGGGATCTACATACCAGTTTACCGCTGCAATATTTACGATAAAGCCACTGCTTTTTAAATTATCGATACTCACTAGTTGGTTTCTTTTGAGCTTATCGCCAGGCGCTTTAACCTCTTCAAAATGAACGGCATTATTATCAACAATCATTAAATCGGGATAACCATCTTTTAGCTGTCGGTAGTTCTTTGCCATATTTTTTAAATGCTGAAGTAAAGCCGTTATTGAGCTATTTAATATAAGCATCTCTACTGGCTTTAAAACATCTGGGTGCCACCTAAATAAGCCATTTGGTTGCTCATAATACTTCGCGGCATGGTGACACACTAAACGCAGCAATTTGGGGGTACTATTACACGCAGCCAGCCGCGCTTCTATTTGTGAGGATTGATTTAAGTAAAAGGAGTCTGTTTTTAACGCTTGTGGGAAAATATCAAATTCATTACAAAGCGGCGTCGGGGTTTCAATAAATAGCTCTTGCCAAAAAACCAGCGCAAATAGGCTTTGCCACAAAGTATTTTCAGTATAAAAAACCTGTTTGCCTTGACGAGTGTAGTGATCGCTTACACCTAACTCAACATCGCCGCGGTAAAGTTCATCAACTTCTATAATGCAGCGTGTACTGGCTAACATTTCACTGAGCCGCGAACGGGTTTGCTTGTTAAATTTACGCATTAAAAAGTCATCTGCAAAATACAGTAACTCATCACTAAGCGGGTTTTCTATAATTTGCTCAAGCTGCGTTTTTACCCATTGCTTATTGCCTTGTCGATATTGCTCCCTTATTTGAATTTCTAAGGCTTGTGCATCGTCTTCGCAAGCATTAAGTACATCAAACGCAAGTGTTGGGTTAGTTGTTTTTAGTTGCTTATAAAGTATAACCAGTAACTTGTTTTTTAACTCTTGTGCAATAACCCCCAACGCTACTTCATTTATTAGCTTCTTTGCTAGTACCTCTCTTTCATTGTCATCTTTTGTATTTTTAAGCGTTAGTCGCAAACGGTTTAATGCATAGTTAGACTGCGCTTCCTCTATTGAATCAAAGCGCGACAAGCTTTCACTATGCTCTTGCCTAACAGGTGTTACGCCTAAATCTCGCAGTACAAATCGATTTTGATGATTAATATCGCCTGCACTGAGCCTGCCGATATATAAAAATTCAAAATACTCGTAATACTCTTCTCTATTATTTATCACGTACTGATTATATAAGTGTGCAAGACACTCTGGCTTAGATTCAAAGAATGAACTAGCTATTTCAACTAAGTTACTTTTAGCAGCGCTTTTTTTAAATAATGGCGGTTGTTCTTGCTTTTCTAGCAGCTCTATTAAGGCCGGTTTTGTTAGGTGACTTAGTAGTTGCCTATGATCTTTATTAGAGGGTTCTACAATTAACTTTGCCGCTTTTAATTTAAAAAGTGCTTGGTATGGCGAGCTAATTTCTTCGTAGTTTAATGATTGGGTTTGAACTAAATAAGGCTTACGAGAATAAATGCGCGCCAACATACACTGGCTCTGCTCGTCGAGCGTATTTATTTTACTAATAAATGAAATATGCTTTTGCTCGAGTAAATGCATGCATTTCTCGCTCACAAACGTTAATAGCTCTCTAAAATGTGCCAAATAATATTTCGCTGGTAACTCTTTTTTCATAAAACCGCCCACACTGTATATAAAAACAGTATCTAGTATCTCGTTATTTTTATCAACCCAATAAATTTTTATGCATACGTATTACTATTGAAATATCTTTTTTAGCGTGATCACTCTGTGCTAAGGTTGCCAGCAAATTTAGTGCTACTTTAACTACATTACACATAATAAAAATTAGGATTGAACAACATGACGACACAGCATGCAACTAAAGGTGAGCATAGCGCACAGACTAAGTGCTCGCTTTTATATGTTATTTTTATATCGGCCATTGCCGCTATTGGTGGCTTTTTATTTGGTTTCGATTCGGGCGTTATAAACGGCACCGTATCGGCATTAGGTAATACATTTAACTCAAGCAGTGTTGCAACTGGTTTTAATGTTGCATCTGTATTATTAGGTTGTGCGCTGGGGGCTTTAGCTGCTGGCCCATTAGCTGACAAATTTGGCCGTCGCGCTATTATGATTGTCACTGCCATTATATTTGCAGTCAGCGCTTTTGGCTCTGGGGTTGCCGATAGTTCTGCTGAGTTTATTTTTTACCGCTTATTTGGCGGATTAGGCATAGGTGCAGCCTCTGTTTTAGCACCTGCTTATATTGCAGAAGTAGCACCAGCAAGTTTACGTGGTCGTTTAGCGACATTACAACAACTCGCTATCGTACTTGGTTTATTTGCAGCCTTTTTAAGTAATTACCTAATTGCTAACGCCGCTGGCGGTGCCGAAGGTATTTTAATGTTAGATTTAGCCGCATGGCGCTGGATGTTTTGGGCTGAACTTGTTCCTGCAGGCTTATTTTTAATTGGCGTACTTTTTATTCCTGAGTCACCGCGTTACCTAGTCGCACAAGGTAAACTTAAACACGCTAAAACTGTATTTAATAAAATCTCAAATGACGATGCTGATACGCAAATCAATGACGTGAAACAGTCTCTGCAAAGTGATAAAAAACCAAGTATTCGCGACTTATTTATTGATGGCAGTAAAAAAGTACATCCTATTGTTTGGGTGGGTGTGGCTTTATCAGTTTTCCAACAATTTGTTGGTATTAACGTGGTATTTTATTACGGCTCAGAGCTATGGCAAGCCGCTGGTTTTGATGAATCACAATCACTGTTTATTAATGTACTTGCAGGCACCACCAATATTTTATCTACCTTTATAGCTATTGCCTTAGTCGATAAAGTAGGCCGTAAGCCACTATTATTGGTAGGTAGCATAGGTATGTTTATTAGTTTAAGTGCACTTACCTACACCTTTGGAAGTGCAGGCCTTGATGAAGCGGGCAAGTTAGCACTTAGCGAAAATATGGGTACCTTTGCATTAATAATGGCTAATTTATTTGTGGTATTTTTTGGCTTAAGCTGGGGCCCTATTGTATGGGTACTACTTGGTGAAATGTTCAATAACCGTATTCGCGGAGCAGCCCTTGCTGTTGCAGCTAGCGCACAATGGATAGCTAACTTTGCTATTACTATGACCTTCCCGATTATGCTCGGCAGTATTGGTTTAGCAGGTGCTTATGGCTTTTACACTCTTTCGGCATTTATTAGTGTATTTTTTGTGGTTAAATACATCAAAGAAACACGCGGCATAAAATTAGAGTCAATGTAATTATATAGCCTGAGTAGCGCCGACTTTCCATTAGTTTACTCAGGCTAATCCCCCATTCTATTATCTTATTTTTTGCTAATAAAACTAATTAGATACATTTAACCATTTGGCAAGCGGATACTCTCTGGCACGTTCTAAGCTTTTGCCTGTTGAACTATTATCAACTGAGAATGTTACCAATCACAGTGTATAAATCATCACTATTAATTGGTTTGGCTATAAAGTCATCCATACCTGCTATTAAGCATCGCTGTTTATCTTCTTCATAGGCATTAGCCGTAATCGCTACTATGGGCACTCGCAAACCTGTTTTAACTTCCATAACTCTAATTGTGCGTGTACATTCATAACCATCCATATTAGGCATTTGGCAATCCATTAAAATCAAATCAAACGATTGATCTTTTAATACATCAAGAGCCTTAACACCATCCTCGGCCATAACTATCACCGCTTCAGTAGGCTCCAACATTTTTGAAATAACATGTCGGTTAATCGCATTATCTTCGACTAACAATATGTGCTTACCCAACAGGTTTGGCTGCATAGCTGTTTTTTTAGGTAAAGTTGATGGGGCATCTGCTGATTTTGGTGCACTAATGCTAAACGTAAATGTACTACCTTTACCCTCTTCGCTATGTAACTGAATTTCACCGTCCATCATTTTTATCAGCTTTTGCGAAATAGCCAACCCGAGCCCTGTTCCTCCATATTTACGAGCAACTCCCACATCAGCTTGAGTAAATTCGCTAAATAACAGTGATTGCTGTGCCTTCGCAATACCAATACCACTATCTTCAACGCTAACTTGAAGCTTATTATCGTGATAATCAAACGATAAATTTACAAAGCCTTGCTGCGTAAATTTATACGCATTAGAGAGTAAATTTATGATCACCTGATTTAAGCGTAATTCATCAACACTAATACACTGTGGCAAATTATTAGTTTGAATAACCGTAAATTCTACCTCTTTGGCAGCAACAATCGAGGAAAATAAAGAGCGTATATTTTCGATAAATGGAGTTAGCTGCGTGGGCCTAATATTTAGCTCCATGGCATTTGCTTCAATTTTAGAAAAATCTAAAATATCGTTAAGAATATTAAGCAAGTTTTTGGCACTTTTTTGCTGTGTGATTAACAATTCCTTTTGTTCGGTACTCAAGGACTGATCTCGAAGCAAAACCTCTCCCATACCTAATATGCCATTCATAGGTGTTCTAAGTTCATGACTCATGTTTGCTAAAAATTGTGACTTAGCAATATTTGCTTCATTGGCGAGTTTAACCGCTTGTGTTAATTCAGTTGTTTGCTCTGCGACTTTATTTTCTAATTGCTGATTAAATTGGCTAAGCTGCTTATTGAGTTCTTCATTTTCTATATTAGATGCTTCTAAATTGCCAATTGAATGCTGTAACGCACTGCCCAACATGTCAAATTGATACTGCAATTGTAGTACTTCATACCAACTAGATTCCGTATTGAATACCTGCTTTTTTGTTTTGCTAAAGTCTTGAATTAAATTAGTCAGCTCTCTAATTGGCTTGGTAAGTAAGTGAGTAAATTTATAAATAAACAACACAACCAATACCATCGAAATTAAGCCTAGTAGCATGGTTGGCAACCATGTACCTACGACCACTATGGTTATGTACTTTCGATTATAAAAAGAAATGACCTGCCAACCATTTTTGTCATCAATAAACTGACTTGTGTGATACATTTCATTATCAGCAGAGCGAAATAGTTGGCTGTTAGGTTGACGCTGAGCTTTAAAAGCTTGCAGGTTAAAGTCACTCAGTGCAGTAAACTGATTTAGTGAACTAAATACTACTTTTTTGTTGGCATCTAAAATTACTAACTGCCCTTTATATTCAAATAAGTCCGGAATAAATCGCTCTAGTCGGTCTAGTTGGAGCGAGCCCTCAATAACACCATAAAATTCATCATCTCTATAAATAGGAGCGGAAAGTGCTACGATCGGTTGATTCCCTAATCCCCTTCCTCGAAATACACCACTGCTATAACCGAGTGGGTACTGCTGAGCTTGAGAAAAATAAGAGCGATCATTAACATAACGCTGCTCTTTAGTTAGTCCACTTAGTAGCTCGCTCGGCATGCTGTTTTTAACAAGGCCCTTTGGACTGGCATAAAGGCTAGTTAAAAAACCTGGATATAAAGCCATCAACTGCTCTAACTGAGGCTGAATTTGTCCACCAACGCTAATTGCATTACTGGTCATTACAACCGCGTTTTTATGAAACTGTAAATAATCATTGAGCTGAGTGCTAATTGATTGAGACTGCTCTTTGAGTTGCGTATTCACTTCGTATTCTAAACGCGAATAATGCTGATTAACCAAAGAAACACTGGTGATCAACACCACTAAAATAATGATAACGCTAACAATATAACTTAAAATACGTGCAAGAGGTTGTCCTTGATAGACTCGACTGGCATGAGGAACAAACAGACTGACCAAGTCGACCAGGGCCAATGCAATCATGGCATTTATTAAGTACTTTGAGGCAGCCACAACAAGTGTGAGCCAAGGCAGGCCTATAACAAAGTGACCCAAAAACCACACCAGTGGTAAACCTACTAAAAACCAAAATACAGCGCCTAAGGGAAGTATTGGCTTAGAACGCTTTAAACAAAAGGCATAAAGCCAAAACAGCTCAAGCACATAAACAACACTGTTCCAGCTATGTCCCCAGCGATAAAATAAAAAACCAGTTACAATCGCTAAGCTAAGGAGAGAATAACGAAGCCCTGCAAACACTAGGCTAAGTATTACAAACGTCTGACCAAATAAAAATTCAGAGCTATCAAAAAAATACAGAGGTAAAAGATTAACGCAACCTCCAATAAGCCCGAGTAATATTGCCAGCGCCCATTTATTCCTCTGAGATGTCATATTGACCCTTAATAGCTTTATTGAACACCTGCGGCGTAAAGTATAATCACGAGTCTTAATTATTACTTACCCATTAGCTATTGTCTATAAAGACAAAGAATTAGCTAAGTGCGTAAAAGCTAGAATTAGCGTACGAATAACAAAATAAAATATTAGAAAATAGATAAATGGAATTTTAATACACCCAATGTTGTTTGAAGTGTAAGTTGGCATAAGATTGAAGCTTATAATGGCATAAAGTTACTAAATACAGGCTTTATGTAGCTAACCACTTAATAATACAGCCCAGTTTAGTTGACTGCTCTGTGCCTTGAGCAGACCTTGAAAATCTTTAATGTCCAAAATCAAGATTTGATAATCATATAGAAAGCTTCTCGAGTTTTTCGATACAGTTGTGTTGACCAAAACATAAACTGTATTTCGAGGAGCTTGGTATGAAACTATATGGTGGAATTGACTTGTATTCAAAAAATTTTGTTGTTGCTATCATTAATGAACAAGGTGAAACACTTACCGTTAAGCGTTTAAATAATGACATGTCTGTCATTTTATCTTTTCTAAGCCCTTATAAAGACAACTTAAAAGAGCTTGTTGTCGAATCAACATTTAATTGGTACTGGTTAGTCGACGCTTTAATGGATACAGAATTTAAAGTCCACTAAAAACTTATTATCAGTACAAAGTTGCTACATGCGACATCTTGGATATAAGCTCAGTAGCAACAAAATAAAACAAATGGCCGCTATCAGAAAAGGCGTTGATACTGAGCAGGTACATGCAGACTTTGCTCAATGAGTACAGCACTGCCAGTCATTTCTAACCTCTCATTAATACGCTGTGCTCAACAGCAAATTAATGTGATAGAAGGCACTATTTTAAAACAAACATCACTCTCCCCTGAGTTTATGAACCTAACCAGTATTGATGGAATTGGGAATACCTTAGCAATGACCATTATGTTAGAGACAGGCACTATTGAACGTTTTGATAGGCCAGGTAATTTCTCATCGTATTGTCGCTGTGTTAAAGGAGCAAGGTACCGTTATGGAAAGAAAAAAGGCGCTACGAATCAGAAGAATGGTAATCGTTATTTAGTGTGGGCGTTTACTGAGGCCGCTAATTTTGCCATTCGGTACAACCCGACAATCAAAAAATATTATCAACGAAAACTGGCTAAAACGAACCAAGTTATCGCAATTAAAACGGTTGCGCATAAGCTCGCAAGAGCCTGTTATCACAGGCTTAAAGATAATGTCCCATTTGATGAACACAAGGCGTTTACTTAGCGACTATAAAAAAATTAGGTTAACGTGTTGAGCTAGTAATGGGGTTGGTAAAACCACTAGATTTGATTGAGCCTGCACGTTAACCGCTCATATTTTAAATACTGGATATGCCCAATGTTTGAGCCACCAAGGGCTGGTTATGTTCAAGCATAAACCACAGAATTGTTAAAGCGCAGTGTGTAAACACAGCCAGAAACTGGACTGACATTGGTACTAAACGATGACTGAGGCGAAAGCCAAGGGCATTAATTAATCATCAATAATGCTTAATTAAACTGCCTAAATTCATATCGCGTTTTTTACCTAAGCCATAGTGCATATTCACACCAATCGACGTCATTACTAGGTGCGTAGTCATATTTAAATTGAGTTTAAACAATAAAAACACTTGGTTTTTGAATAAAAGATCAAGGAAACACAGCTGCCTGCTTGACCGGAACTTTCTAATGGGTGACCCCATTCACTTCAAAAATATTAAAGGATGGTTGGTGGCAACTAAATTGTGATCTTGAACTAAATTCTTCACCTGAATTTAAGATAGAAAAAATCAGTATCTTTAAAAAAGTTTTATCAATTCATCTAAAAAACGTGGATGCTTCAACAATTGTTTTTAGCTATTCCTCTCTTTTTTATTGGTGGTATACCTTGGTTAGTTTGGGGTGTTTCCGTGCGAATTTGATGCTGTTCGCGTGTTAAATTAGGTTTTGATTAATGGCTTTTATAACGGCCTGAGTGCGGTCTTCTACCTCTAATTTAGCAAGGATTTGTGACACATGATTACGAATAGTCCCCTCAGAGTTATCTAATTTTTTGGCAATCACTTTGTTCGACATGCCTAAAGACAAACACTGCAATACGGTTTGTTCTTTGCCTGTTAAGCAGAGCTGAGGGCTTAACTGCTTTTTGAGTAAAAAATCAGTCACCGCACTTTGCAATACTCGCTCACCTGTAACGACCTGCTTGATAGCGCTAATAAGTTCTTCAAGCTCAATGTTTTTAAGCACATACCCACGAGCACCTAGATTAAGGGCTTTGACTAATACATCACAATCTTCAAATGTGGTAATGATCAGCACAGGGGTTTTATCACCCTTTTCACGCATTTTTTGCAGCACGCCGAGCCCATCTAAATTCGGCATTCTCATATCGAGTAAAGCAATGTCAAAACTATGCTCAGCTAATAGTGCAAGCGCTTGTAAGCCATCTTCAGCTTGGGCTTCGATATTAATGGCGCTATCGAGGTTAAGTAAATTAGCGAGGCCTAAACGAACTAAGGTCTGATCTTCAACTAGTAGGCACTTTATCATGGCTTTTTTCTTCTAAATTGAGTGGCAGTGTCATGGTATTGATCAGTGTTTCTTGCTCAAGGTGTTGTGAAAATTCACCGCCAAATTGTGCCATTCGCTCATTTAATCCTGCTAATCCATTCCCTTGTTTTGGTAAATGGGTCTCTGGCTGATTATGATACGCCTTTGCAATTAACAGCGGCTGTTGGCCAACGTGGGTGACATTTACATGCAAAGTAAAATGGTTTGCTTGGGTATGTTTAAGGGTGTTGCTGATCATCTCTTGGGTAAACCGCAATACACACAGGGTATCGTCTTGAGGAAGCTGCTCTGTCTCCTTACTTAGTTGGAGATCACAGTGTAAATTAGGTGTCAGTTCGCAAATGGCCTCAAGAGCTTGCTTAAGAATCGTTTTGTCATTGCGTTGAGTGGAAACGATTTCGCGCACCTCAGCCAATACTTCTTGGCTAAGTTGGTGGCAAAGAGAGAGGGTTTCAACGGTGGCTTCATTTGCTGCTCTTTTAGCAAAATCTAAATTAATGCTGAGCGCGGTAAGCTTATGGCCGAGTGAGTCATGGAGCTCGCGTGATATATTTTGTCGCTCTTGCGCTGCATGCATCGCCCCCATCATGTGTTGGGTGGCTTTTAACTCTTTGTAGTTTTGGCGGGATTGGTAATGTGTATTTAAACTTTCGACAATACGCCGGCTAACAAACCAATTCATCAAGCAAAAGAAAAACCAAATTGTAAACGTGATCCAAGGAATGCCATTTTCCCAACGCGCATAATGCGTTAAACCATACACCAGCATGGCGGCCACAACGCAAGCCAGTATTTTAGGAAGCGAAAAATGAGGACTAAAAACCGCGGTAAACATCACTAGGTGGATAAAAACTAAGGATGTTGAACTCAGTTGTATCATTGCCAAAATAAGCAGGAAATAGCCAAGTGCTACGCCGTGAACAAATTTGTTAGGCTGTTTTAACACATACAGCAAAATAGCTAAAATGGAACCACTTACTATGATTTGCAAATATAGCGCTAATTCTGAGTTGGCATAATAGGCACACGCCGATGTCACTCCAAGCCACGATGCCAATGTTGAGAAATGCCAATCGGTTGTATGTCGTATAGTTGATTCCATTACTGTGGCCATATTTTTTTAGCAATTATTGCAGAACTCGCGTTGTAAAAACAGTGACATCTGTCATAGCTCGGGCTATGAGCTTTGTGACTAGTGCCATGAAACCTCATTCATTTATGCTTTATTAATAAAAAAATAGTTGGGCACATTAATGAATAAAGACAGTCGATTACATTACATTGATAATTTACGCAGCCTCGCGCTATTGCTCGGCATCGTATTTCATGCCGCTTTAGCCTACAGTCCGTTCTTTGGCAATATTTGGTTTACGGCAGACTCAAGCACACATGGTCTATTTGATTATATTACGCATACGCTGCACTTATTTCGGATGCCGTTATTTTTTATTATTGCAGGGTTTTGCAGTGCAATTTTAATAGATAAATCGAGCAACGCGCGCTTTTTACATCATCGCAGTAAACATATTCTACTGCCTTTTATTGTATTTTTACCTTTAAGCTTTGCCGTTTACTACCATGCATTGAGTTTTGGAGCCGGTATAGCTAATCCAATACCGCCGATTTTTGCTGTGTTTAAAGTTATTAAAGAGCCTGTTGTTAGCACTATGCACTTATGGTTTTTGTGGAACTTATTCCAGTTTTGCTTAATTCACTGGTTGTTGAAAACAACTAACTTATTAGGCAATAAATTCGATGCGCTTAGCGTTCACCCTTTATTTATGTGGGTTGTACTTCCCATCGTGTTAACGTTTTCATTAATGGGGCAATCTATTCCATTTCCTGCTCCTGATAAACTCACGCCACAGTTATGGTCGTATGGTTTTTACGGCAGTTTTTATTGGTTAGGAGTGGGGCTTTATAAAAAACAGCAGCTCATTTGGTCATATCATAAGTACTTATGGCCTCTTATTTTGGGTATTGCAATATCGCTGACTGGTTATTTTTCTTTATTACCAGCCGCGCCAAGCTTAGATGAAGTGATTGCCGCCGCAACTTCGGGGGATTTTGCCGCAGCGGGAGAGCTACATGTATTACATGTTTTATCACAAGGGCTGAGTGTTATTTTGTTAACCGCCATAACGTTTTTACTTGGGCATCGTTTTTTAAATCACCAAAGTAAGCTCAGTCGCAGCATCTCAAATGCATCATATTGGATTTATTTAATACATGTGCCAGTGCTGATTTATATTCAGATGCCATTGATTAATACTAATTGGCCAGTTTTAGTAAAGTTTATAGTAAGCGTGGTAGTTACATTATTTATAGGTCAAGTAAGTTATTTATTATTAGTTAAAAATACGTGGTTGGGCGCACTACTTAACGGTAGGCAAACCAAGAGAAAGATAATACAGTCAGCTTAAATGTCGTCAATTGGTAATGACTTAAAAGCAGCACTACATAAAGGAATACTATTATGCATGCAATAACAATCAAATCGACCATCGCCACGATTCAACAAGGGGCGATTAAAGCCGACGGAAAATTTTGGCTAACCAACACCGATATTCATTTTGCGCCGTTGAATGTACAATTTGGGTTAGGGCCTTATATGTTTGCACGGTGTGAAATTGTAAAAGTGAGTAAGTGCTCTGGTAAAGTTTTGGCTATTTTGCCTTATACACATGATGCAATTGAAATCGTATTAAAAGATGGTAATAAATATCAATTCATTATCTCGAATCCAATTGAATGGATTAAATTAATTAACCAATAGTTTAAAGCACAAACACTGGTAGCCCACAAAAATAACTATTGTTTCAATGTACCTAATAATGCACGATAAAATATATCACTATTTTATTGTGTATATAGTAAGCACATGGATTTAATAAAAACGCTTTTGATTGACTGCTTCTCGCTCACTAGGGACTGTTAGATAAAATCAAAATCCTCTTTTCAAACTGAGATGTGGGCTACTACAAATATGTTATTAAATTTTTATGTAAGAGAAATTGGTAAAAAACAATCACCGGATAAGCTGTTAAAGTTTATTGGCATATAGCATCCGATTTATTTCAGTCATTTAAATACCCACACCCATGTGGGTATTGAAATTACTAAAATATAATAGTTGGTTTTTAAAGGTAGTTTTGATTTTCGTTTTATATAACGCGGCCTAAATAATGTTTTCTTTATCTAAATTAACTTAATTAGAAAAAATATTATCGAGATCTTCGTCAATATAAACACCCGTTAATCCATTATCTTCTAC